>JAGLQA010000469.1 GCA_023137075.1 Candidatus Aminicenantota bacterium | reverse complement strand
TTTCCTGTGTCCAGCCAACGCAGGGCTTCTTCCCGGTTTTTCTTACGACTCATAGACTACAATCCCTTCCTTGATAATCGTTTTGATAAATGGCCGGTGGGAAATACGGAAAAACTCTTCTTCCGTATATGGAAAAATATCCAGGCTGGTGTCAAAGATATTGTACAATTCATCACAAAGATTATAACGATCGAAAAAACGTTTATCCGTATCCATGATAACGGCCAGGTCCATATCGCTTTTCCGTGACACATCTCCTTTCGCATATGAACCGAATAGAATCACCTTAAGAATGGCCTTATTGTTCCTCAAAACTTTTAATTTTTCACTAATTTCGTTAACCGTTATCATAACACCTATATTATAGCACCCAATTCATCCATTCTCAACAATTTCACAAGAAAAATCCCTTTCTAACACCCATATACCGAGCCCACTTGTGTTATAAAAACGGCGAGAATCTCGAAAAATGGAGGCACTGCTACTTGAACGTTTGAACGCACCGGGCACATTCTTATTATAAAACAAAACCGTTTTCATGTTTTCCTCCTTTTCTTCACTCCTCACCTTCCACGATTTTGATCTCATCGTCGGTCAGGCCGTAGAGTTGGTATACCAATCGGTCGATCTGGTTATCGAGGTAGTCGATTTGTTTTTTAAACATGTTTTTTTCGCTTTTCAATTTTGCCCCATGGAATTTTTTCTGCAGTTCCAGCATGCTCTTAACCATATTTGTCATTTTATCATGACTTAGCTTTTCAACTTCATTTTTTAAATTTAACATTGGGATTGGTAATTTGTTTATAATAGTAGGTTTCACTTGTGCCAATACTCGGCCTTGTTCCAATGTTAATAATCTATATATAAAAACAGATAATTCAGAATTGAGAATTCCAACAATGAATTCATTTGAATAATATCTATTACTTGAAAAAAGATATATCCCATCTGTTGGATATAATTTTTCTTTATCAATGGAAACAATAATTCTATCCGAAGTAATCACACCGATTATCTTTTCTTCTTTTAAAAATATTCTCTCTTCCCTTGGCCGGTGTAAAGAGAATAAAGGATGCTTTTTTAATTTCACTTCTTTACACGTAATTTTACTTTTATATTTCGTTATAAAATTGATTATATTTCTTATCTCATTAGGTTTTTCCCCTCTTGTAGTATATATAATGAAATCTCCTCTCCAATTTAAGAAATATCTTTTCAGATGTTTTCCTCCTGTAATAGTCTTTTTTATTTTATTTTTTTCAAGAGAATATTTATCTATGATTTCTTCATTTACTATAAATGCTTCCTTTAAATCCGGGCTTACCCCTCTTTGTATTCCATCTTTATCTGTGAAATATCCTAATTCCTTAAAATTGGTATTATCTAATTTTTTTAACAGATGATATTTATCTATATTTCCACTCGTAATAAAAATAATGTTTGGAAGGCCTAGATAAAAAGCTTGACTAAAATTCTTAAATTTCAAATCTTTTTTTTCTTTATCTTTAGATTTATCACAAACTTTTATTTTGCCGTTTATTTCTGGCGTTAATTTAAAAGTTAAAACGCAACATGGCCTATTGACGTTTTCAAAAACTCCATTGCCGAAATTTATTATAGACATTAAAAAAGTTTTATTTATTAATTTTTTTCTTATTTTAAGATTATCATTTTGATATAAAAGAACATCAGGTAAAATCTGGCCAATAAGTCCATCTTTTTTTACTATTTTAAAACCTAAATTTAAAAAAAACATGTAAGAGTCAATAATTCTAACAATTATATCTGAGTTCATTTTTTTAATATATTCTAATTCATCATTTCCAAGAAATGCTCCCCATGGAGGATTTCCAATAAAAATGTCGAAACCGCCCTGGGCGAAGATGGGGGCGAACTCCTTCTCCCAATCGAACACATTGATACGCCGCACCGTCTCTTCATCTTGAAACAAACTAAGCTGCCCGGTGTCGTAAAAATCCGAGCCGATGAGCGAGTTGCCGCACTTGATGTTGGCGGAGAGATCGGGCAAAAGCTTGATGTCGGAAAACTTGAAAAGCAGGCCGGTGGATTCCCGGGACTCGCCTTCCAGGAGCTTTAATAAGAGAGATAGTTTGGTAACTTCCACGGCCTGGGAATCTATGTCCACGCCGAAAATATTGTTCAATAAAATGCGCTGCTTCTCCTCGATGGTTAAGCGGTACTCCTGCTCCCGCAGTGGGTAAACCCGGTTCTCCTTTAACGCTTTTTTCAGGATGCCCTGCTGCTTCTTGCCGCTGCCGTTACCGTCGCCGGTATAATAGTGCAGGTGATAATCCAACAGTAGTTGATAGGCCCCTAATAAGAACGAACCGCTGCCGCAGGCCGGGTCGAGGATTTTTAACGCCGCGATTTCATCGGGCTGTTTATCCTTTATCTTTTCCTCCACCGTGTTTTTAACGATGTAATCCACGATGTATTTGGGCGTGTAGTAGACACCTCCGGCTTTTTTGACTTCCGGCTTGTCTTCCACCTTGGCCTGGTGCGCCGGGGTCAACCGTATGGTTTTGCCTAAGAACTGTTCGTAAATATTGCCCAGGATTTCAACATCAAAGACGGAAAACTCGTAGGGTGAGTCGGGGTAATAAACGGAATTGATGATCTCTTTTAATACCTTATCGTCGATCTCCAACCCCGGCGTGATGCGGTCTTCTTTAAAATTAAAGATCCCGGAATTGTACTTGTAATCGGCCTGGGTGAAAATTTCCACCAACCGGGGATAGATGGCTGTTTTGTCTGCCGTGAGTTTTTGCAGCCGGGCATAGGCTTCGATTTCCCGGTCTTCGGCAATCCGTAAAAAAATGATACGGTCGATGATCTTCTGCACCGCGTAGTTCAGTTCATAAATGGACAGGTCCTTGTTGCGCAGGGCAATATTTTTAGCCAGGTTCTCCCGCCACGACTCGATCAACTTCAGAAACTCTTTATCAACCTCGGAGGTGCCCTTTTTGCGCTTCGTGTCTTCGATATATTTGTCGAAACTTCCCTTGCGGATGCCCTCTTCGGAAAAGGTGTTGTAGATAAAGTCATACTCTTTTTCATACTCCCGGTAGGTGCAGTAGAAAATCCGGGCGGTAGAGGCTTTGTCATTCTTATGCGGTTTGATGCGGGTGTCGTAAACGGCAAATTCTTCAAAATCCGTTAAGATAGATAAGGGGAGTTTTGCGGTATAGGCGTACCTTCTTAACTGGAAAGCGGGAGCCACATCATGTTTAATGTCCACCGCGGGTTTTTTGGCTTCCACAAAAAATTTTCGTTCCACCCCGCCCAAACGGAAGCAGTAATCCGGCGCTTTTACCCGTCCTTTTATCTCGACCCGGTCTTCCCGTATCACTTCCCGGTACTGCTCCGAATAGCCTTTATTGTTATACATATCCCAGCCAAGGTGCAAAAAGAACTTATCGATAAAATCGGCCCGCACCTTGGCCTCGTCATAATGTCTGCCCTTGTACTGTTTGATATTATACTCAAAAAGTTCTACCAGTTTTTTTAGTTCCTGTTTTTTATCATTCATTGCTCTCGCTTCTCTTCTTTTTAAGGCATATCATAATAGAATGGCGAATATTTTGCAATAGTTTTCCGACTTTTTTCACCAGGGCCCTTTTTTATTTAAGATACCCCTGTCAAAAAAAGTTCTTTGTGATAATATCTTTGATCTCCCGGGCCTTGTCTTCGGAATACTCACACAGGTGGACTTTCTGCAGGGTTGATTCTTGCTCTAAAAAATCGAATATGGTTTTGACAATCGTTTTAATGGCCTGGTTCAGGGGGTATCCGAAAATACCGGTGGAGATAGAGGGCAGGGAAAGAGATTTTAGTTCCAATTTGGCGGCCAGTTGTAACGCCGAACGCACGGCGGATTCCAACAGTTTCTCTTCGTTTGCGTTACCCCCCCGGTAGATCGGACCCACCGTATGTATCACATACCGGAAGGGTAATTTTCCCGCGGTGGTATAAGCGGCCCGGCCTGTTTTTACCGGGGCTTTTTCGTTGCTTTCCTTCTGTATTTCGCTGCCCCCGGCCCGTGAAATAAGGCCGGCCACACCCCCGCCGTGAGATAAATGCTCATTGGCCGGGTTAACTATGGCTTCGGTTTTTTCCTCGATAATCGAGTTTTTAATCAAAATAAATTTTTTACTATTTATCTCTTTTTCAAGCAATATCATTTTTGAACCTCGCGTAGATTTTGTCGATCCCGGATAAAAGTTCTTTTTCAGAGAATGCTTTTTCCAATTCATCTTTTGAACAAAGATTGGTAATCTCCTTGTCCGCCAGGATCAATTCCTTGAAATCTTTTTTCTCTGTCCAGGATTCGAGGGCGCATCGCTGGACCAATTCATAGACTTTTTGCCTGGGCATGCCTTTGTTGAGAAGCAGGGTCAGCACTTTCTGGGAATAGTATACCCCCCGGGTTATATCTAAATTCTTTTTAATATTTTCCGGGTAGACATTCAGGTTTTCCACTACACCGGTTATCTCATCCAGAAGAAAAACCGCCGCATGGAAGGAATCGGGAAA
>JAGLQA010000468.1 GCA_023137075.1 Candidatus Aminicenantota bacterium | reverse complement strand
TTCTAAATACTCCGTTAATTAAAGGAATATAATTCACCTGTCCCTATGTTTTTACTTTATTTTTTTAAAAAAACCGGCGGGGGGCCTGGTATGCTAATCTCCTTTGAGGAAATTATTGAATTGAATATCGTAAGCTTTAAAGGTGCGCCCCAATTTCCGGTTGAGGTCGGCTATGGCCATGTTGTATGTCCTGAGTGCATTGAGATGGTTGGTTTGGGCCTGGACATAATCCCTCTGCTTCTGGATCACATCGTAATTGGATACCAAGCCAACGGATAACTTCCGCTCCTCTGCCTTGAGTTTCCTTTCTTCCAAATCCAGCCTGATGTTCTGGGCGTCGACCAGTTTAAGATTGGATTCAATAGAACGGATGGCCTGGTTTACATCCGAGTATACCGTGTTTTCCGAGTTTTTTAAAGTCAAGAATGCGCGTTTCAGTTGCAACTTTGCCCGGGCCAACTCCGCTTTTTCTCTCGAAAAACTAAGAGGAATATTCAACTGTAGGGAAACACTGTAGTTTTTATAAAGGTTGGAAAAAGTGTCTTTCATCGTCTCCCAGACATCCTTTTTCAAAACACCGATTACCCGGTAGTCACCGGTAAAAATATTACCTTCGGTTATGAGTGCATCACCACCCTGACCGGTGGTGTAGTACTGGGCGGTTAACTGCAGGTCCGGCAGCATTTGGTTCCTGGCATACCTGACATCGATTTTATATCTCTTCAAATCCAGTTTGGCCCGCTGCATATCCGGCCTGTTTTCTAATGCCTCTAATAAAAAGGCGTTAAAATCCAAATCGATTGTTTTAACTTCCGGCCGGTCAGTGGGGATAACGGTCTGTTCCATGGCGCCCAGGTTCAACATCCGTTTCAGTTCCTCTTCTGCGTTCTGAATGTCCTGTTCCGCCTGGAGTAAATAGCTTTCATCCGCGGCCACATTGGCTTCCGCATCTAAAATATCGATCCGGGCAGCAGCGCCAACTTTTACTTTGATCCGGTTTTGCTTCAACAGGTCTTGCGACCGTTTTAAAGACATCTTCATGGTGTCTAAATTTTGATAGGCATAAACCAGGTTCCAATAGGCTCGCTCCACTAAGTAAATTCGTTCCAGTATTTCTTGCTTTAGCTGGGCTTCACTTTTTTTCCGGTCGGTGATAGCAATATAGATATTTCGTTTTGTGGCCAGGGTGCCGAAACCTTTGAGCAGCGGTTGATTTAATTCGAATTGCAGTACGGAAGACAGTGACGGATTGACCGTATTCCAGGTTACATTCGATTCGTATCTCCGGTTCTGAAATGTTATGGTAAAATCTCCACCCAGTGCCAATTTTTGAGTTAAACTAAGGTTTAGTGATATTAATTCATCTTTAACAATATCGGCGCCCGCGAGAACCCCGGTGGAGGGGGCTTCGCTTTCCCTGGTGTCTAATGAAACGCTGAGGTTGGGAATAAATATTGCCTTGTTGACTGTAACTAAATTCCGTGAGTTCTCCGCGTCGATCATGGAGATTTGCAGATCGAGATTATTTTTTAAGGCGGTAAATATTGCCTCTTTCAGGGTAAGTTCTTTTTCTTTCGGTTCTGTCGGCGCCGCTTCTTCCTGGGCCGGTAAAAAGGGAACGGCAATTAATGCAAATACTATTAAAGAACATAAAAATCGTTTCATAAAGGTCCTCCGCAATATGTTAAAAAAATAGATACGAAAATAAAAAGAAAAGGTTCAATTTAACCGAGTAAAATCGATTTGTCCGGTATTTTGCCCGGGCTTTCCCGACTTCTCAAATTCTTTCCCCTTATCCCCCTATCACACCGGCGGTGTCGATATTAAAAAATTCTTTCAGAAGATTGTAGAGTTCGGGGTTTTTTCGTTTCATCACACCGGGATTTTCAAAGAAAAATTCGGCAGCCACGGCAAAGAGTTCGGCTTCGTTTGTGCCGGCGTAGGGGCGCAAAAAGGAACGCCCCCGGAGCGCTTTTTTCCACTCCTTAGAGATCGCTCGCTTCCAGGGATTCAATGTTCCCGACAGCAGCCGGTAAGAGGGGATACCTTCGGCCCGGCCATCTTCCATGTCAAAGTAGTGAGCGACTTCGTGGAATATGACGTTGTTTCCGTCACCGGGATTTTTAAAACTCTCTTCCAGGCTTTCTCTCGAGATGATCAAGGGGCTGTTGGTCCGGGCCATACCGGCAAAATTTCCTCTCCCAATTTTATAATCTTTGTTAAAGACTCGCCCTGGGTAAACCAATACCCCGTCTTTTATGGGCGGTTCCCAATAGGGCCTGCCGTGAAGCATGGTGGCTAACCCGGAAGCCACTAACAGCTTTGTCCGGGTGTCGAGTTCCTGCCGCCTGATTCCCTCGACCGGGTAGTCGGTTAAAAAAATCCGCACATCCTGCTCGAACCGTTTTGTGCCCGCAGTATCGATATTTCCATAAAAGGGGGAATTTTCTTTTAAAATTTGTTTCCACTCTTCCGGGAATGGTTTTTTTAAGGCCTTATATCTTTTATAGGGCCGCTTTAAGGCAAAATAGAGGTATAGGATTTCTCCCGCCCCTGCCGGAGCCATGATGATAGGATTTTCCGCCGTTATGGCCAAGAATACACCGGTCAGCAATATAATCAATGAATAAATACCTATAAAAACAAGGTCGATTTTATATATAATTTGCATCGGAAAAAATCACTTCTGTTCTCCCTTGTTTTGAAAAAGGGTATCTAAGATGGCAGCCAGGTTTTTTTCCGCCTGGGCGGCAGGGAAGGAACATGAACCGGCCCCTTTGTGCCCGCCACCGCTGAATCGGGAACAGAGTTTCCCGGAATTTACTTTACAACTCCTGTTAATAATGCTATGCCCCACGCTGACAATAACTCTATCCCTGTCACGGTCGTGATACCGGATTTTTACATTAACATTTGCTTCCGGGAAAAGGCAAAATATCAGGAAACGGTTCCCTGAAGGCGTTTTTTTCAGGGGCCGAAAATCGGTGATAATAACATTTTCTTCCCGGGTGCTGTAGGCTTTCAGGCAGCGGACATACTCTTTATTCTTCCGAATCGCTTTTTTTATCCTGTTTTTTACCCCTGAATCGTCTAATACCTTGCTTATATCATAATCTCCGAGTAATCGGACCAGGCGGTTCCAGTAGGATTCATCGGCTGTATTCTGGGAATGAATGGTCATATCAAGGGATATATAGGCGTAATTTTCCGGGTGAAACACTTCATCTAAAGACAAATTGGCAGAGTCGATTTTATCGGTCTCTTTGACTAATTCGCCGTAATCGCGTTTAAATTTCCTTTTATAGTAGTTAAAAACAACCCGTGCGGCTGAGGGAGCAATGCGGAAAGCTCCGTTGAAGGGCCTGGAAATTTGATTGGAAAGGTGGTGGTCAAACCAAAGTGAACAATTTTCATGGTAGGCCAGGTTTGCGATAATATCCCCCTCTTTAATCTCAACCTGACGATTTTGTACGGCATTGGGCTCTGCCCATATTATCGGGATTTTATCACCCACAATATCGCTCAGAAGCACCGCACATACAATGCCGTCAAAATCAGGACGCGTTACAATTCTCATTCACATTCCTCCACAGCTTTGCGTAGAGACCGCCTGTTTTTTTTTAACAGACTATAATAGAATAATAATAAAAAAATTTCAACTTTTTTTATTATTTATTCGGCAATTCTTATCTTAATATTGATTTAAATTTACCCAACTATACAAAAATCAAAAAAAATCCACCCTCCAAAAGATCCGGATTTGACTTATTTTGAACGTAAATTGATACTGGTGAACGGATTGTTATCCCCTATCCTTAACTTTGAACGGATTTTTATACCATTTTGAACGCTCAGTTATAACCTCAGTTTATTTTTATACTATAATGTTATAAGGAGGTAATAAAATGCACAAAAAATTTGTCTCAGCATCTATTTTAATCTTTTTTTCCTTTTTTACTTTGTCCTGTACCATCTATGTTAAGAAAGGCATGAGGAGAGAAAGAATCGAGAAGGTTTCATCCAGGAAAAAGCAAAAGTACAGAATTCTATCATTAATTAAAACCACCGGAGAAATAATTGAATTTTACGGAAATGAACCGGGAAAAATCGTTTCCAATACTATTGTCGGAGCGGGATGGATCAAAAAAGATAAAATAGAAATAGAACGAAAAAATATCAAGATAATAAAACGATTGAAAGACAAACCTGCTGTTTTGTTCACTAAGGATGGGCAAGTAATCGAATTTTATTCTTTAAAAGAAGAAAAGGATAAAATTATCCTTGGTAAAACACGCATAAGAAAGGCTGTCAGAGTCCCCTTTTCAGAAATAGACCTGGTAAATTTAAAAAA
>JAGLQA010000467.1 GCA_023137075.1 Candidatus Aminicenantota bacterium | reverse complement strand
TTTTTCTCTTCGTTAAACGAATATGCAGGCTGAAGCCGGAATCCAATTTTCCATCAATTAAGCTGGATTAATTGTTTGAGAGGGGGAGCCATAAATAGTAGAAGCCGGTCTTGAGGGTGGGGAGTAAATGCTTCAGCGCGTCGATCTCCACAGTGAGAGGATTGCCCTGCTGATTGACATTGGCGTAGATATTGGTTTTGCGTTTGGGGTGGTAGGTATAAGCAACCACATTGGCTGCCGGGATTTTAGCCAGGGACAGGGTCCTTTTTAAGGCAGCGTCAAAATAACCGATCTCGTCGATAAGCTTAAGATCGAGGGCTTGCTGAGCATGATAAACCCGGCCGTCGGCAAGGTTTTCGATTTCCGCCATGGAGAGGAAGGCCTTGCGATTGTGGTGAACTACTTGAAGGAATTTCCGGTACATCTGATCCACCATATCCTGGATATAGGTTCTTCCTTCCTGGGTTAAATCTTTAAAGGGGCTGCCTACATCTTTCATCTTGCCGGATTTTATAATATTGATCTCGACACCGATCTTGTCCAGCATTCCTTTTAGACCGGGCAGGACGGCAATTACCCCGATACTGCCGGTAATCGTCGTAGGATGGGCGATAATGGTATCGCAGCCGCAGGCTACGTAGTACCCGCCCGATGCGGCCACTCCCATCATCAATGCCACTACCGGGATGTTGGTCTTCTTCCTGAACTGCAAAATCTCGTGTAAGATGATATCGCTGGTTGTTCCGTCGCCGCCGGGGGAATCGATTCTCAAGATAACGCCCTTGACTAAGGGATCCCGGGAAGCGGTTTGCAGCCGGTAATAGATATTGGAGAGCAAATCGCCGCCCCGGTTCAAGAGGCCGGGATTTTGCTGCGTGGTTATGGTGCCGTTTAGATCGATTACCAATATCTTTTCCTTTACTTTGCTTTTAATCAGTTGGACTTCCCGGATATCTTCTTTACCCATAAAATCGATGTGAATATGAGGCGCACATCCGGTCATACCGAACCAGACTACCAACATAATACTTAACAAAATTTTATTCTTCATTTTTACCTCGCTTTAAAATTACCCTCTTTCGGTGAGATACACGCCGGCAAACACGATGAGAGAACCGATCAGCAGGTTGATGCCGATCCGTTCATTCAAGATAACAGCGGCGATAACATAGGTCATCGGGGGGATGGTATAAAGATAAACGCCGACTTTTTGGGCTTCGGTCTTTTGTAGGGCATAGACATAGAGCAGCGTGGCCAGGAACGAACAAGTGATACCTAAAAAAGCGATGGCTGTCCAGGCTTCCAATGAGATTTGACTAAGGGAGAAAGAGGTTTTATGGGATTCGATCAACCCCAGGGGGATCATATACAGCGCCCCGATAAACGTGATAATCGCGGTCAGCCTCAAGGCGCCCATTTGCCGGGCCAGATCTTTGCCCAGCACCGAAAATATCCCCCACATAAAAATGCTGATAAAGACCAGCAGGTCTCCTAATAGATGCCCCTTCAGGTCAAAGGTCTTCAAGGTATCGATCCCGATAACGATCAACACACCTAACAGGGCAATACCGATGCCGGACGCTTTTTTTAGGGTGATTTTTTCACCTAAGAAAAGAGCGGCAATAATCGTGATGGAAATCGGACCTGTAACCGCGTATACCGAGGCGTTGGAAGCAGTGGTATACTCCAATCCAACCGTCTGGATGCCGTAGTGCAGCCCGGTGCCGAACAGGCTCAACAGGAAAAGCCGGCCCAACCATTTCGGGCCGCTGTATTTTATCCTTTCCCGGCGAAAGAGGAACCAGACCAGGAAACATAAGGCGGAAATCAACAGGCGCAGCGTGACGACTGTCAGGGGCGGTGCGGCGATTAAGGCTTTTTTGGTCGCGATAAAGGATGCGGCCCAGAAGAAACAGGCTGTAAATAGAGCTATCCGGGCAGGCAGTGGGATGCCGCTTTGCAGGCTGCCATGTTTCTTCACTTTGTTCTATCGACCATTTGCCGGTATTCCTAATCCTTATTATATTCCGATTCCGCCGGCTCGATACCAATCAGTTCGATCTCAAAAATCAGGACGGCAAATGGGCTGATTACCGGGCCTGCGCCATTTTCTCCGTAACCCAGTTCCGGTGGAATAACAAAGCGGTACTTGGCGCCTATTTTCATGAGTGGCACCCCTTCGCGCCATCCTTCTATAACGCCCGTAAGGCCAAGTGTTATCGGTTTTCCCCGTTTGTAGGAACTGTCAAACTCGGTC
>JAGLQA010000466.1 GCA_023137075.1 Candidatus Aminicenantota bacterium | reverse complement strand
GGTGATTCGCGGACCACTTCCATGTAACCTTCGGCAGCCATGGCATCCAGCAAGCTGCTCAGCACCCGTTTCAGCGGCAAACCTAAGTAAAAGGCCGCTTCAATGGGCGTTAAACTTTTGCAAATTTTCCCGGTTTTGCGAAAGGAAGATAGTACTAATTTAGGCGGTGTCCAATTTAAGTTTTTCCAATGAATTTCCTTCAAACCTTTTTGGGCCGTGACTACAGACCGGTGTTTGGAAAACATAATAAGAAAGAAGATAATAAGTAGAACGCCCATCCCACCGTACCAAAGTTTCTTATCATCGCTTATTCCCGGGCCTTTTCCGGTGGCTTTAACCGGTTCGGAGCGATACGAACCGGGAAGCGGCGTGGCTTCGGGGAGACCGAACCAGTGGGCAGGCATATAGAATTGGGTGCGCATATGAAAGCGGTTGCCCGGGTCGTTTTTGTGAAAAACCAGCATTAACCGGCCGCTTCTGCTGCGCCGGTAATCGATCAGGTATTCTTTGTTGACCCATTTTTCCGTCAGGATCAATTGGTTTTCTTCCACGTACTGCCGGGGAGTAACATATTCGGACAGGATGTGCGGCGTCAGGATTTTCAGAGTATAATGCTTTTGCTGGCTTGCTTCGTCCCACTGCACCGGCGCCCAATTAAACACGGCCAATTTCTGCCCGGTATCTGTTGTTGTCGGCGCTAAGTAACCGGCTGCGGCAAAATTTGCGGTAAAGTAAAACACATAGGTAACGGTGCCCCGGGACACGCCCTGGCCATTAGCCAGAATGATGTCCCATTTGCCGCTCCCCACATAGGAGATATCGAGTTTATACTCCCTTTCGGATGAATCGACAGCATAGGAATTGTCCGGGACCATGGCTGCTTTCAGGCGGTCGTTTCCCTGGAAATAGAAGCCGTGCAGTTCGCCGGAAAGGACTTCCCACCGGACGGTATAACCGACCACAGCCTCTCCGTTTTGTTTTAAATCCACTTCTGTTTCGACAAATAGGATTCGCCCTTTTCCCGCGGTAAGGGGAAGCAGGAAAACGCCAAAAAGAAGGAGCAAGGTTAGAAGAATTTGTTTTGTCTCTCTAAGTTTCATCATACCGGTTAACAATTCCTTTAAATTTTTTAATATTAAATTATATAGGGAAAGAGGAAGTATTGCAACAAAAAGTTGAATTTTAATCGACAACTACGCTAAAACAACTTGAATTTGACAATGGTAAGAAAATGAGATATAATGCAACTTGCACCGCGGGGTGGAGCAGTTTGGTAGCTCATTGGGCTCATAACCCAAAGGTCGGTGGTTCAAATCCACCCCCCGCTACCATTTATCACGCCCTCTTTTTCTTTATCATAATATTGTTCACATCTTTTCCCACCTTTTCAGAAAGGAAGAACACTCTTTATGGTCGCGTCCTATCCCTAATCTTACACCTTAATTAGTGTGAGATTGGATTCCGACTACAGCCTGCAAGCCTCTCAAACAGCTTAACGATTTAAATATGAATAATAGTAATAATGACGCACTCGTGGTAACGGAACAGAGGCACTTGAAAAAAAAAAAATTAAAATTGTAACCGGAACAAAAATGAAAAACTTTAATAAAATAGCGGTATTAGGTGTTTTGGCGGTTATCATCTGCGGTGGCTTCACAACCCTGTTTGCCGAAGCGGATCCCTTTTATGTGAAAGTATTCGATAATGGGAAAACCTATTTTGCTGCCGGCAATTTCCATGAAGCTGAAATGAATTTCAGGATCGCCGAATTCGGACTCTTAGATGAGCGTGAAATGTTAAAAGAGGTTTACCCTTATTATTCGCTTGCCCTGTTCCAACTCGGCAGGTTGGAGGAAGCGCGGGAAATCATCAAACGATTCGAAAACGGCCTCATTGTCAAGGATTTAAACACAATCACCACTTCCCCTGCGATCAAGGTCCCTTTCAAGGCGATGCTTGCTGCGCTGCAGCAGATAAAAAAGACCGGTAACGGCAATTCCCGGGGAAAAATTTACAGTTTTGAACTGCTGTACCTGCAAGTCTTGCAGCAATTAGAGAACGATGAGCTAAAAACCGTCTCAAACAGTATCGTGAAACTTGAGAATATAGATAAGACAAATCCCCGGCTCTATTATCTCAGGGGTATCTTAAAATTTAAGCAAAAGAATTATAAAGCCTGCGTCAAAGCTTTGAGAGCCTTTGAAAAAGTGAAATCAACGTCTTTTGAGGCATCTTTACCGGGTAATCTCTATTACCACCTGTGCCTCTCTTATCACTATTTAAATAACACGAAAAAAACAGCCCATTATTACAACAAAGTAAC
>JAGLQA010000465.1 GCA_023137075.1 Candidatus Aminicenantota bacterium | reverse complement strand
ACCATTCACCTGTGACCGCATAACTCTTCGCCTTTGTCAGGGAATAAATATATACCTGGGTGTATCCCACGGCTTCCCGCTTGCTGTAAGTGATCCACTTACTATCCGGCGACCAGGAATAATTCCTGGTTTCCCAGACTTTCGATTGAAACACTTCTTTGATCTTTTTTTGATCGATGTTTACATAGCGCAGCCGCAGTTTTTTATCGCCCCACAGCAGCTTTCTGCTGTCCGGCGACCACCTGATGTGGTATTTATAAGTATCGGCGCCTGTGGTCAATTGGATTTCCTTACCGCTGCCGTCCGCCGCTTTAATATATATCTCGTTTTCACCGCTTTTGTCGGAAATATAAGCGATCCATTTGCCGTCCGGGGACCACTGGGGATTCCTCTCGTGAATACCGGGAGTACCGGTTAGATTTCTTGTGTTCCCGAATTTGGCCGGTACGGTAAAAAATTCACCCCGGCTGCCGAAAAGGGCGCGTTTGCCGTCAGGGGAAATTTCGTAATAGGTGAGATTCCCCTTTACTTTTTTTATGCCGCCCCGGGCGCTGAGCCTATCTTCGCGGATATGCACAGCCACTTTGCTTAATTTTTCCCGCGCCGTATCGAAAAGGTAAATATAGCCGCCGTTTTCAAAAACGATTTTGTCTTTGCCCAAACTGGGGAATTTGATGTCGAAATCTTCAAAATGGGTTAATTGTTTAGTTTTTTTAGAGGGCATATGGCAGACGAAAAGATTCATCCTGCGGTTCTTATCCCTATCGGAAAGGAAGTATATCCTGTCTCCTTGCCACATGGGGATAATATCCTGGGCCGGGTTATTGGTTATATTCTTCGTCTCTTTAGTCTTAAAATTATGAATCCACACATCATCCGCCATGCCGCCGCGATAGCGTTTCCAGGTGCGGAATTCCCTGAATACCCGGTTGTATGCCAGCTTCGAGTCATCGGCTGAAAAGGAGCAGAAACCGCCCCGGGGCAGGGGGAGTTGTTTGTGCAGATCTCCGGCAACGGTAGCCAGGAAAAGTTGGCCGTTAAAATCATTGGGCTCGATCATGCGGGAGCGGAACACGATATGTTTATTATCGTGTTTCCAGCCCATGACGATGCTATTGGGGCCCATCCTGTCGGCGATATCATCCCGTACCAGGTTTGCCGTATAGGTCAGTCTTTTGGGCACACCACCTCCGGCAGGCATCAGGTATACTTCGGTATTACCGTCATACCGGGCCGTAAAGGCGATGTGCTTACCGTCCGGAGAAAACCGGGGAAACATTTCAAACCCGCTGTGATTGGTCAATTTCCTGGCCACGCCCCCTGTGGCAGCGATCGTATACAAATCGCCGGCATAGGTAAACACCACCTGGTTTCCATAAACTGCCGGAAACCGCAATAATCTTGCTTCTTCTTCCGCAAAAGAAAAATTGGCAAAAACAAAAAACAAAACCACAAACACAATTAAAATTCTTTTCATGAAAAACCTCCCGAAGTTATTCAAAATAACGAAACGCTCCGACAACACATTTTTTATAAACATCAACCGGGTATTCCAAGATTTCATTATTCGTGAATTCCTTAAACCCTTAATACGAATTTTGTTGTCAATTAGTTACGGGTATGAATCCCGCCGCTGTTTTTTCCTAATTGAACATTTATGCATTTTTAGGTTGAATAATGATAGTATATATGCTATCATAAAGTTGTGGAAAAAATAGTTGAAAAATATACCTATAGAATCGAATGGTCGCAGGAAGATCAAGTCTATATTGCCAGGTGTCTTGAATTTCCGGGTCTTGCTGCCCATGGGGATACTAACGAAGCAGCGCTAAGAGAGATAAAAATTGTAGTTAATGAATCCGTTAAATGGTTAGAAGAAGATAAGAAAGGCATTCCCGAACCTATCGGTATGAAAAAATTTAAAGGCAACCTCACCTTAAGAGTACCACCGGAATTACATAGGGAACTGGCCATGAAATCGGCAGAAGAGGGGGTATCTATCAACCAATATATTCTTTCGAGAATTTAGGCGCCGTCACGTGAAATCACCCGGGCGCCGCCGGGGATTGTCCCTAAACCGCCGCGAAAGGGATCAACTTGAAATAAAATCTAAAAAAAGAATTGAATTTAATCAAAAATTGATTTATTATATAGATGAGTAAAAAATCTAAATAAATAAGTGAGTAAACATGAATATCGAAGCACAAAAATTAGAGTTAATCGATTGGATATTAAAAATGAAAGACGCCTCTATTATTAACGATATTAAAAAATTAAAAAACGCAAAATCCAGGTCAAAGACTGTTTCCAAAAAAAACTGCGCCGGCAAAACGGCCGGAACTCCCTTAACTATTGAGGAGTTGCATAAATACACCGCTTCTTCTAAAATCTCATGGGCCGGTGATATTAGCAATAGTAGGGAAGATAGGATATGAAATATTTCTTCGATACATCAGCCCTCGTTAAGATATATCACAATGAGAATGGCACGGAGAAAGTTCTTAGTATGTACTCCGGAAATGAGAAAATTACGATTTCAGAGTTGGCAAGAATAGAGTTTTATTCAAGTGTATATCGTAAATATAGGATGAGAGAAATTGATCTTGAAACATTAAATCTCATAATTGAGAAGTTCGATTATGATACGGCACATAGATATGAAGTCCTTTATTTCTCCCCAGGCGTTACCGAGCAAGCATTAAGCTTTTTATCAGGATTCGGTGAAACAAAAGGTATAAGAGCACTCGACAGCCTGCAACTCTCCTTTTTTAAATCCTATTGCGAAAAAAGAGATGCTTTTGTCTGTGCGGATACAAAATTTGTAAATATTGTTAAAGAAGAAAATATCAATGTTATAGTGCCTTTAAATGATTGATCTATTTGAAAAATATAAAGAATTTGGTGAAACACAAAAAATCTTGGAATCTTACGGATCAACTACTTTAATTGCGTGGAAAGAAATGGCAAGAGAAATAGAAAGAATGTCCAATCCTCTTGATTTATCAATTTTTAAATTTTTAGAAACGCAGCAAAGACAATTGACAGAACTTTTAGAACCTTATCAGTCATACATTTCAGAAGCAGTAGCTGGACATCAAAAGCAAATTGAAGAAATTCTAAGACCTCCAAAAAATTTAGAAAAATATTTCAATCAAATGTTCTTAGAAACCGATAAAACAATAGAAGCATTAACGGGGATATCTAAGGAATCTCCTTTTATGAATATACAAAAACAATTTGAATTCAACTCAATTGATTTCGATGGGATGAAAAAATTGTCAGAGAGCCTGGCGAATATGAATTTCAATTTCAACAGGGATGGAACTTTGACAATAGAAGATGAAATGGTTTCTACAGAAGAAATCCAGAACAAGATTAATGAAATAATTGACGACGAATCGATTGATATAAAAAAAGATACCATTGGAAAAACAATAAACATCTTTATTAAATTTGCGATAAATACTAAGGAATCCATTGTCAAAATCATAATTTTAGGTCTTATAATAAATTTTCTTTCACATAACGTTATAGAACCCCTTAAAGAGAAGATAACGAAAGGTATTTTAAAAAAGAATAAAAAAATCGTAATTAAAAAAATCCAAACTGAAAAATTTGCGAGCGAAATTTATTTGCTGAATGTTAGATATATAAGTGCTGGAACACTAAATGTAAGGGTAAAAAATAGTAGAAAATCTGCAAAAATTGGAGAGCTTCATTTTGGAGATGTCGTTTATGTGATTACAAAAAAAAGAGATTGGTCATTAGTCTTGTACAAGAATGATGATGTAGAGATAAAAGGCTGGGTTTTCTCAAGATATTTAAAGAAATTTAATTCCAAAGTCATAAAAATATCGAAAAAAATACCAGAAGATGAAACCGCTTACCTACTCCGCAGCCCCAAAAATGCCGCACGGCTGGCGGAAGCGATCGAAGAAATCGAAGCGGGCAAGGCAAAAGAGAGAAAATTGATAGAATAGAATGAAACTTGTTTTTGCGGAGAAAGCCTGGGAAGATTACCTCTACTGGCAAAAAACAGATAAAAAAATACTCAAAAAAATTAACCGGTTAATTCAAGATATTCAAAGACAACCTTTTGAAGGAACCGGGAAACCGGAACCATTAAAATTTAATTGGAAGGGTTACTGGTCACGACGAATCGATTCCGAACACCGGTTGGTTTACAAAATTCAGGGAGATGAAATAAATATCTCCCAATGTCGTTATCACTATTAGAAATTTTACAATTCTCGGTTAGTTGGAAATTTTTAATATTGATAAATCGGTAAGAATACCTTATAATTAATTATCGGAGGAATAATGAAACGATTATTAATCCTAATTATTGCAGCAGCTTTTATGACTTCCATCTTTGCATACGCGGAAGAGGATGCCTGCACCAGCATTACGGTGGGCAAACTGGCATCAACGGACGGCTCGGTTATGACATCCCATACCTGCGATTCCAGGGTGAGCCGCACCTGGATCGATATTGTTTATGCCCAAAAACATAAACCGGGCGCCATGCGAAAGATGTACACCGGCTCCAACAAAACAGCCGGCGCCTATGACCTGTCAAAACAAAAATTGCAGGGTGAAATTCCCCAACCTGCCAATACCTACAAATACTTCAACACCGCCCTGCCCCCTATTAACGAACACCAGGTAGCAATGGGCGAATCCACCTTTGGCGGTAAAAAAATTATGAAAAGCGACAACGGTGTGATCGACTATTACGAACTGAACCGAATTATGATTGAAAGAGCCAAAACCGCCCGCGAAGCCATCCGCATCGCCGACGAGGTCACGAAAAAGTACGGTTATATCGAGGGCGGTGAATGTTTTACCATCGCGGACCCGAAAGAGGTATGGCACCTCGAGATCATCGGCCCGGGCAAAGGCAAAAAAGGCGCCGTGTGGGTGGCCCAACGGGTGCCTGATGATCATATCAGTGTGAATGCCAATGCCGCCAGGATCAGGGAGATCGACCTGTCGAAACCCGGCTATTTTATGGCGTCGGAAAACTACAAATCAAGGGCCATCGAATTGGGATTGTACGATCCCGGTTCGGGAAAACCGTTCGAATTTTGTTACGTCTATGGTTCCCGGAGAAGCCTGGCCTCACGAAGGAGAGAGTGGCGCGTCTTCGACCTGCTGGCCCCTTCATTGAAGCTCGATCCCAATGGAGAGAATTTTCCCTTCTCCGTAAAGCCGGAGAAAAAAGTGAGTATTAAAGATATCATGACCATATTCCGTGACACCTATGAAGACACGCCTTTCGACATGACCAAGTACATGCTGGTACCGGAAAAAGACAAAGAAGGCAAAAAAACGGGAAAATTCGTCAAAAGCCCCTATGCCAATCCCTTTATGGATTACGATATGATGCCCCTTTTTAAAATCAACGGCGGCTGGAATGAATTGGGTGAACGGTGCATTGCCCGGTATTACTGCGGCTATGCCACCGTTATCCAGGCCAGGG
>JAGLQA010000464.1 GCA_023137075.1 Candidatus Aminicenantota bacterium | reverse complement strand
CCGACAATTCCGGGCCGGGGTTGATAATGGAGATTTATTCATGGTATAATCAATTATCAGGTAGTACGTATGTTAGGAGATAACCATGGAACAAGATTTAGCGTTTATCAATGAAAAGATAGGCGAAGAAAGCCAGACAATCGAACGCATATTAACTGAAATGGAAAAGGTGATTGTGGGGCAGCGGTCTCTTTTAGAAAGGATGATGATTGCCCTGTTAACCTCGGGACACATTTTGCTGGAAGGTGTTCCCGGCCTGGCGAAAACCCTGGCGGTCAAGACCCTGTCAAAGGTGCTGGACCTGGATTTTTGCCGGATTCAATTTACCCCCGATCTATTACCTGCCGATTTAACCGGTACCCTGGTTTTTAATCCCAAAACATCGGATTTCTATACGCGGAAGGGACCGATTTTTACCCACCTATTGCTGGCCGACGAGATCAACCGGGCCCCGGCAAAAGTGCAGAGCGCCTTATTGGAAGCAATGCAGGAACTCCAGGTAACCATCGGGGAAGAAAGCCATATTATCGCGCCTCCCTTTATGGTTATGGCCACCCAGAACCCCATCGAACAGGAAGGCACCTACCCCCTTCCCGAAGCGCAAATCGACCGGTTTCTGCTCAAAGTAAAAATCACCTATCCGTCGAAGGAAGAAGAAATGGCGATTGTCAACCGCGCGACCTCTCCACTTCCGCCGGTGGTCGGGAAAGTGTGTTCGAAAGAAGATATTTCCAGGATTAATAAGTCTTATAAAATGGTCTATATAGATGACAAAATAAAAGAGTACATTGTCAATATCGTATTCGCAACCCGCTTTCCTGAAGCAGCCGGCCTGAGTAAACTCAAAAACCTGATCCAGTTCGGGGCCTCCCCCAGGGCCTCGATCTATCTGACGGAAACCGCCAAAGCCATGGCCTTTGTCCGGAGAAGAGGGTACGTAACCCCGGAAGATATCAAAACAATCGGCCGGGATGTATTGCGGCATCGCATCATTCTTTCTTATGAAGCGGAAGCGGAAGAGTTAACCACCGACGACATTATCACGGAAATATTTAACAACATCGAGGTGCCGTAAAGAGGGGATTTTATCAAAACAGGTGAGTGAAAATGGTGAAAAAAAAGAAGAAGCAAAAATTTAGAAAAGAATTAAAAAAAACGTTGCGCAGGGGCAGTCGCGGTCAATCGAATAAGATGATTTATGCCGTAGCCGCCGGACTGGGCTTGATTGCAATTATTGCGGCAATCCTGGTGTTAGGCGGCGACAAAAAACCCCCGGATAAAGAGAAATTGATGTTGAAGGCGGTCGATTATTTGGTAAAAAGCTACACCATAAAAGAAATTAAAGCCCTTCCGGAGGAGAATAAAGTCATACTCACCTTTGACATTGAAACGGTTAGCGGAAACAAAAAAGATGTGGACTTTAAAAAAATGGCACGATATGCCGCAATACGAATTTCAAATGAGTTCCGGGATGAAGAAATCAACGTTCTGCTCTCGGAAATAAAAAAGAAAGAAAAAGACTACTTAATCATCGTTAAAAACGGTAAAATCATCAGTGAAAAACAATTAAACTGAAAGACATAGATGCTATCTTTCCCGGAAATCCGAACCTAACCGTTTATTTCCAATAAAAAAACCGATTTTTACAGCCAGAGGAGTCGTTTTGCCCGCAGACCTGATTGGAAAACTTTTTGCCCTGTCCAGCGCCCTGCTGTGGGCAGTTGCCGTCATTTTTTTTAAACGTGCGGGAGAAACCATCCGGCCCGCTGCCCTGAACTTCTATAAAACGGCAGTTGTAGCTGTTCTCCTACTGCCGGTCATGTGGTTGACCGGCGACTCATTATTTCCGGCTAACGTGACAGGAACGGATTGGTTGCTGGTGGTCGGAAGCGGTATCCTGGGGATTTCAGTAGCCGATTCTCTGTTTTTCAAATCTCTAAATCTACTTGGCGCCGGCCTGGCCGCCATCGTGGAATGCCTGTACAGCCCCATGGTAATGGGCTTATCCTGGTTGGTATTATTTAACAACCTGAGCCCTACCCAGATCGCGGGGGCATTCCTGGTTATTGCTGCCGTTCTGGTGGCTGCATTAAAAGTGAAACAAACCAATATCCCGGTTAAAAATATTGTCTCAGGCATCCTGATAGGCGCAGGCGCGATGTTCTTTATGGCTGTGGGTATTATGTTTATGAAACCGGTGCTTAAAAAGACCTCGGTATTATGGGTTTCTGAAGTCCGGCTGCTGGCTGCCCTGGTGGTATTATTGATTTTCATATTGGCAGATAAAGATCGCAACCGGATGCTCGCTTCGCTGTGGCAGCGCCGTAATTGGCGGCATGCGTTTCCCGGGACCATGTTTGGCAACCTTTTCTCCATGACTACCTGGATAGCTGGTTTCAAACTAACGGATGTCACTTCTGCTGCCATTTTAAACCAGACCAATACCATTTTTATCGTGATTTTGGCCTCCCTGTGGCTCAAAGAGCCTTTTACTCTCAGACGAATGGCAGCGACCATATTAGCCTTTACCGGTTCGGTGCTGGTCCTAACAAATTAGTACAATCATGGAAATTTTAACCCGAAGCCGTCGCGGGGTTGCAATAATAATCCAATTATGTTAAAAATTAAAAATAACTTTTGGAGGTGATTATATGGAATTAGAAGTTATCAAAATCAATAATCCAGGGGAACTAAACTTAATCCTGGGGCATTCCCATTTTATCAAAACCGTTGAAGATGTCCATGAAGCCTTAATTAACACCGTCCCAAATATCAAATTCGGCCTGGCCTTTTGCGAAGCATCGCAAAAATGTCTGATTAGATGGAGCGGTACGGATGAAGCGTTGATTAAACTCGCCCGTGAAAACGCGATGAACCTGTCTGCCGGTCACACATTCATTATCTTCCTGAAAGATGCTTTCCCCATCAATGTGCTGCCCATTATCAAGCAGGTGCCGGAAGTTTGCCGCATCTACTGCGCCACGGCCAATCCCTTAGAGGTTATTATCGCAAAAACGGACTTAGGCCGTGGGATTATGGGCGTCATCGACGGACTGCCTTCTAAGGGCATCGAAGCCGAGGCGGACATCGCCGAACGGAAAGATTTCTTACGTAAAATCGGTTATAAGTTCTAATCATTTTTCATTAATCCTGATCTTGAGCAATTCCTTAATCCTAACAATTCGGCAACCCTGTAAAGCCGGGCAAGTACGTTCGGACATTTATTTTTTGCACAAAATTTATTTTGTTGACAGTACCCTTAAGGGCATGTATAATAGTACTGCAAAGAGAACTTTAATTTATTTCCAGGAGGTATCCTATGTTATATGTTTCGGCAGGTGATTTAAAAAAAAGAGGTGTTTCGCTCTTAGATGATATAGTCGAAGAGCAAGGTGGGGCCATAATAACGGTAAGAGGTAAGAGTAAATATGTAGTTATCGATATGAATGCTTACAACCGGTTCAGGGAATATGAACTGGAAGCTGCCCTGGCTGAGACTAAAAGAGATTTAGCGGAAGGCAATTTTGTCGAAGAAAGTGTGAATGATCACATCAAGCGAATTCAGGATGAAATATAATATTATTTATACCAAGAGCTATAATAAACGAGCCGTAAAGTTTATTAAAAAACACCCTGACTTGATTGGCCAGTATGAGAAAACCCTCAAACTCCTGAAACTCAATCCATTTCACCCCGCTTTACAACTCCATAAACTTTCCGGCAAATTAGAGGAACTCTACTCTATCTCCATAAATATATCATACAGGGTCACACTGGAATTTTTAATTTCGGAAAAAACTATTATTCCGGTTAAAATAGGCACCCATGATGAAGCTTATAGCTGAAAATGGCGGTGAATATAGGTAATAATATTTACGTAATAGAATGGTAAGTTGATGCACTTGAAGGATGTGGAACGAAATTCCGGAATATTATGGTATAATAGTTTATAAAAACCATAACAGTTACGGTTTACCGGAGGGGTGACCTCTTGTATACTATTCTGTTTTAAGGATATTGATAAATGTTGAAATGGATTTACGATCTATCTTATGATGAATTGAAGGAAGATGTATGCAAACTCAAAATGCCCGGGTATGTCGCGGACCAGATTTTTCAGTGGCTTTATGAGAAAAGCATCGATGATATCGCCGCCTGGTCCAACATCAGTAAACAAAACCGGTCCCTTTTATCGCGAAAATTTAATACCCGCCCGGATAAGATAATAGCCATCGAAGAAAACAAAGAAGGAACCGGGAAGTTTCTCATACAGCTTATAGACGGCAGTCGCATCGAAGCCGTCCTTATCCGGGAGAAAAAACATCTGACCCTCTGTATCTCTACCCAGGTCGGCTGCGCCTTAAAATGTAAATTTTGTGCTACCGGTATTATGGGTTTTAAACGGAATTTGACATGCGGTGAGATTCTCTGCCAGGTTTTGTTGGTGAAACGGGAAGCAGCAGCAAGCCTGCCGCAGCAGAAGCGGATGCCTAAGGTTAATATCGTCTTTATGGGTATGGGAGAGCCGCTGCTCAATTACGAAAACCTTAAAAAGGCATTAGCGATTATTACCTCGGGAAAAGGCATCGGCATCTTGCCCCGAAATATTACCGTTTCGACAGCGGGCATATTGGCAGGGATTAAACGCCTGGAAGAAGATTTTACGGCAATAAAAGTCGGATTTTCATTAAATTCCCCGGATGCAACCCTGAGAGAAGAATTGATGCCCGTATCGAAGCGGGAGAAACTGAGCGAGATACTCACCTATTTTAAAAATACCTCCCGCAAACACCGCCTTACCTTTGAGTATGTTTTAATAAAAGGAGTGAACGACTCGCTGAAAGATGCCGGGAAAGTCTCAGCGTTACTCAGGGGCATACCCTGCAAGATCAACCTTATCCCCTACAATGAAAACGGAAATATCGACTACGAGACACCTTCCGCGGCAGATGTCGAAGCTTTCTGTGAATATTTATGTGCCAGGAATTATACGGTTATGATACGGTGGTCGAAAGGCAGGGATATAAAATCCGCCTGTGGGCAATTGGCGGTGGAGATATGATGGAACCGAAGGAAAAAAATTTTCAACTTGATGATTTCCAGAAGAATGCAATTGCGGCAGTCAGCCGGGACCATTCCGTGTTGGTTTCGGCGCCCACCGGGGCCGGCAAAACTCTAATTGCCGAATATTTGATCCAAAAATGCCTGAAAGAAGACCGGGCCGTGATTTATACCGCTCCCGTAAAGGCGCTCTCAAACCAGAAGTTCCGTGAATTCGAGCTCCTCTTCCCCGGCAAAGTGGGCATCATCACGGGAGATGTCAATATCAATCCCTTTGCTCCCCTGTTGATCATGACCACCGAAATTTTCCGCAACCGTATTCTTGAAAATCCCGGCAGCTTAAACCAGCACTCATGGATTATTTTTGACGAGATTCATTATTTAGATAATATTGAGCGGGGAACGGTCTGGGAGGAATCCCTGATTTTTCTCCCCAAACACATGAAGTTTGTCGGGCTATCGGCCACAATCCCCAATGTTAAGCAGTTTTCCTCCTGGCTAAAGGGGATACACCCCCACCCCATCCATATCATACGGGAAGACCAGCGTCCGGTCCCACTTCATTTTTTCTTTCAGTGCAACGGTAGAATCTGTGATGACCTGAAAAAATTGGAGAAGGAAGGTTACGGCAGGCGACGGCGCAGGGGATTTGCCCCAAACTCGCCCCTTTCCCTTATCCACCACTTAGTCAGGGCGGATCGCCTGCCCTGTATCTATTTTTCTTTCAGTCGCAAGCGCTGCGAGTATTTAGCCCGGGACGCCATGGAGATCAATTTCCTCACTGAAGAAGCACGGGAGCAAATCCTGACTATTTATGATGAGTATTGCACCCGTTACGACCTGGTCGGTGAAGAACGCGCCGAATCCCTCAGGAAGTTAGTAGCGCGAGGCATTGCCTATCACCATGCCGGCATCCATCCCATGTTGAAGGAAATACTGGAAAGGCTCTTTACCGGCAAGCGCATAAAGATCATCTTTGCCACCGAAACCTTTGCCCTGGGCATCAACATGCCCGCCCGTACAGTCGTATTAGACGAACTAAAAAAAAGTTACGGTAAATTTTTCAGGGCCCTGAAGGTGCGGGATTATTACCAGATGGCCGGCAGATCCGGCAGGCGCGGGATTGATAAAGAGGGATTTGTTTACAGCCGGGTGAACCCACGCACAATCACCTACCGGGAAATAGCCACGATTTTCAAGTCCGCCCCGGAGAAAATCCGTAGTCGCTTTAACGTTTCCTATGCCACCATATTAAACCTTTATGAAACCCACGGCGAGAATTTATTAGATATTCACGCTCTTTCCTTTCACTATTTCCAGGAAAGGTCGCAGCTCCGCACCCGGCAGCTCGAACAGACGAAAGCCAGGTTAGCCATTTTGAAGCAGTTGGGATATATTCATGCCGGTCAATTAACCGAAAAAGGTCACTTTGCCAAGAAGATCCACGGTTATGAACTCCCCATATCCGAACTCTTCGGTTACGGCGCTTTAGAAGACTTATCGGTCAGGCAGTTGGGGATCTTTGCACTGGCCGCCGTATTTGAACCCAGGGCCGGGGCCAGCAAACGAAAATTCAAAGATGAGGAGATACGGGAGTTACAACGTGTGACCACTGCCGCGATACGAGGCATTCAGCGTTTTGAGAAGAAGATGCAGTTGAGTTATCTCAGTAAGAAGTTTTTTTACGATTTATCCGACTCCATGACCAACTGGATGAAGAATGAGGCCTTTGATAAAATCTTGCAGAAACTGCAGATCGATGAAGGGGAAGTAATACGCTATTATCGCATGAGTATCCAGATACTCCGGGAGATGTTGGAAACCCCCGCCGCGGATCAGTTAAAGAAGAAGATTCGCCAGGCCATCGGGTTAATCGACCGCGATGTTATCGATGCCGAGGCGCAATTGAGAAAAACCGTGGACCCGGATTAGTCTTTTGTCCGGAAACCGGAATCAGGGCGAAAAAGCAGGCTGCTCATAGTTAACAATATTTGTTAACTTTAGTGACAATAAATGTTACCAACTGTCGCTTCGTTTCAGCGGCGATTCCGAAGAGGCCCCTATTAATTGACTCAACCGGATAAGCAAATTTTGGAAAGGTAATTGCCTGCACTACTTGGATCTAATTCGATTGTCAGGAGGTATTTATGAGTAAGCAAAGGTGTTTTATTTTTTTCTCCTTAATGATTGTCTATCTGTCGGTGCAATTGTCTCTATTTGCCCGGGATAAAAACGATTCCATTAAGGAATTTAAATTCACGGATGACGGATACATCATCATCTCTATAGAAAGCGCAAAAAAAAGGGATGGTCAGACACCGGTAACATTGTTTGTTAACGGTATAAGTGCCGAGTTCCGGCTGGATGAATCGGGACGGTTAACCGGGATGAACGAGGGTGAAGATAAGAAAGGAACATTGACTCTCAACCCGGAAATAGGACAATTGGTTTTGGGCAATTCAAAAAACACCTATCCCGTGACCCGTTATGAAAAAAATCCCATTCGCACCCGGTTCAAACTTAAAACCGGCGATGCGCAACTTATCCTGCGGTTGAATAGAGAAACAAACCAAGGAGAAATCTTGTTGGGCAAAGGCAAAGAGAAAATTGGCGAATTTGATTTTATATTTAAGGCCAACCCGGCCGGCTATGAGGAATTGATTCTACCCGGCCAGTGTCAGGAAGACCTGGCTTATGATTCTTCAACCGGAACCATAATCCTGGTTTACAAAAGAGATAGTTCCGGAAATATTCAAAAAGGGAGAAACTGGGCCAAGCGTGTTGGTGAAACGATTTTTAAAGGGGAAATAAATGAAAAGTAAAATAATTGTATCTTTAGTGGTTTTTCTATTGGTTAGCGGCAGCATGCTGCCGAATATACCTGTTTCCGAAAGGGAGGCGTTGATTACGCTGTACAACGCCACCGACGGCGACAACTGGGAAAAGAACGATAATTGGAAAAGCGGGGGAGTCTTTTCACCACCGGAAACAGAAAACACCTGGTACGGAGTAACCTGCGACGCGGCCAATACCATGGTGGTTGAGATAGATATTAACTCAAACAACCTCAACGGCACGATTCCCCCCGAAATGGAAAATTTTAGTAACCTGGAGTATCTCTTCTTAGGTCACAATCTTATCTCCGGCACTATCCCCCCGGAGCTTGGCAACTTATCAAATTTAAAATATCTTTATCTCTGGGGCAATCAGCTTAGCGGAGAGATTCCCCCGGAGTTGGGGAATTTGTCCAGCCTGGAGAAAATGTGGCTGTGCTCAAACCAACTGACCGGACCCATCCCCCCTGAATTAGGTCAATTAAACAATGCACATACCATATGACTGGATGACAATCAACTGGCAGGGTCTCTGCCGGTCGAATTTGGCAATCTAAGTAATCTGGTTTATCTTAATCTGTATAAAAATCAACTTACCGGACCTATTCCGCCGGAATGGTGCAATTTACATAAGTTGCGAACTCTTGGCCTGTATACGAACCGGCTCAGCGGCCCAATTCCACCGCAAATAGATGATTTGGGTGAGCTAATGTATCTTTACCTGTACGACAATCAGCTTAGCGGGCCAATTCCAGCGGGACTCGGCAGCTTAAGTGAATTATTTTATCTTTACCTGGAGAATAACCAGCTAAGCGGTGTTATACCTCCACAACTCGGCAATCTGAATAACTTGAATTATCTTCGCCTGGATCACAACCAGCTCAGCGGATCAATTCCGCTGGAGATCGGTAATATGATCGGGTTGAGAAGGCTTAATCTAAGTTTAAATCAATTGACCGGTAGTATCCCCACTGAACTCTCCCATTTAAGTAATTTATATTATCTCTACTTGGAAAACAATCGGCTCAGCGGCTCGATACCCCCGGAATTAGGGCAAATAAAATTGCGTGAATTGAAATTAAAAGCCAATCAGCTCACCGGTGGTATTCCTGAGGGATTGTTTGAGTCTTGGAACTGGAATGTTAAAATTTTAGATATTTCATCAAACAAACTAAAAGGGAGAATCCCCTACGAACTAACAAACCTGAACT
>JAGLQA010000463.1 GCA_023137075.1 Candidatus Aminicenantota bacterium | reverse complement strand
AGGGGGATATGATAAGATTTAAAAATAAAAAAGCAATAAAATATGTAGTAAAAATACCATTACGAAATAAGGCTGAACTATGAAAAAAGGTATTTGTAAAAAGAAACTTATAACCGGGTTTTTAATTTTCACTCTCCTCCTGGCTTTCAATTCCTGTAAAAAAAGAGAACTAAAAGATTATAATGTCGTCCTTGTCGTAATCGACACGTTGAGATCGGATCATCTTCCTTTCTATGGCTACAAAAAAAACACCTCCCCTTTCCTCTCTCAACTTGCCGAAAAATCCACGGTTTTTAAAAATGCCTTCTCCGCCGCACCCTGGACATCCCCGGCCACAGCTTCCATTTTCACTTCATTGTACCCCTTCCAGCACAAGCTTTTAATGGGCCTGCTTGCTATCCGGAGGGCAAACCAGATCGACCCTAATTTGAAGATCAACAAAATCCCCGAAGAGATTACCACCATAACCGAAGTTCTGAAAAACGCGGGTTACAAAACCTTTGGCATATCCGACAATTTAAATATCGGTGAGAAACAGGGCTTTACCCAGGGTTTCGATAAATTCGAAACCTATATGTATCAAAAAGCACCTAACGTAAACGCGACATTGAAAAAATGGAAAAATGAAATAACGAATGAGGGTAAATATTTCCTGTATATTCATTACATGGACCCTCATGCCCCCTACCACAGGCGGGAACCCCTGTACGTGCCGAAAGAGGACAGGCAAGAGGACATGATTTCAGCTTATGACAGCGAAATACATTATACTGATGAGCACTTGAAGGAAATGTTTAACCTTTTCAAATGGGAGCAAAACACGCTGCTGATCGTAACTTCAGATCACGGCGAAGGCCTGTGGGATCACGGTAGAATGGGGCACGGCAACAGCTTGTACAGGGAAGAAATCCAGGTGCCTCTGCTGATCTATTTTCCCGGAGGGAAGGTTTCGAAACGGTTAACGCCCCTGGTAAGCACCCTCGACATCTTGCCCACCGTGAGAGATATCATCGGCCTCCCCCGGGATGAAAATGACGAGGGTATGAGCTTAATCCCTCTTATCGAAGGCAAAGAAAAGGAATTTAAAGAACGGCACCTTTTCCCTTATCTATGGAAAAAAGTCAAGGTAGAGATCGAGTTCAGGTCCACCCTTCATGATAAGTGGCACTTTATTGTGCGGATGCCGAAAAAGAAGGAATTGTATAATTTGATCGGTGATAAATTGGAAACGCGCAATCACTTTTTTAAGGGTTTTAAGATTGCCGCCGGGTTAGAGAGAAAGTTCAACGAATTTTTGAAAAATTGCAAAAAATATAAACAGAAAAGTTTGGATATTAAATTAGACAATGAAAAATTGGAGAAGTTAAAGAGCCTGGGCTACGTCGAATAATAGTACCTGGATAAAACGATGAACAATAAAAATATTTAAACAAATTTTTTGAAAATCTTTTAATTGCTTTGATTTCTCACCAAACGTATTTTCCAGAACAATTTAAGTATTCCGGCGCCACCTTCCTTTTTTATCCCTTCTTTTAATGACTTTCTATATTATTTTTCTTAACGGTTAAATCATACAAACATTCAGGAGCTAAATATTTAAGAGGCTGCCGCTGTCGTAGATGTCCTTCTGAACCTTTGAGAAAGGCATTAAAGAAAAGGTTTCACCGCTCTCTACTTTGGTGAGCTTCCCGGTTGATAAATCTATCTTAACCTTATCTAAGTTCTTGATTTTCTTTTCGGAGATAATCCTTTCCGCATCCGCAAACATCAAAATCGGAAAACCGGAGTTGATGGCGTTTCTTTTATAAATTGCACCAAAGGATACGGCAATAATCACTTTCACTCCTAACGCCCTGAAACAATCGACCGCCTGCTGCCTGGAGGACCCGGAACCGAAATTACTGCCGGCAATCATAATATCCCCGGGTTTGGCTTTAGTAGAAAAATCCTTCCAGCCCTCCAGGTTATCAAAAGTATACTGCCCCATCTTCTCAATCTCGGTTATGTGAAGATAGGCATTGTGAAATATCTGGTCCGTATCGATATCAGGGATGATTTCGTTGTTTTTACCGGTAATAACCCAGGTTCTGCCTGAAAATGTGTACTCTTTCAATTTAATTCTCCCGATAAATAACCGTTCAATACCGAATGGGCTACAATCTCCGGTGAGGCGAGATAATTCTTGCCGTCTCCCTGCTTGCCGGGGAAATTGCGGTTCCCGGTGGAGATCATGACTTCTCCTTTGCCGGTCATTCCGATATGCCCCTGGGCACATCCGCCGCACCCGGGGTTGGAGATGATAGCGCCTGCTTTGAACAAATCCTGCAGCATGCCGCGTTCCATGGCTTCGGCATATACCTTCCTGGTCGCGGGGACCACCGCCAGCCTGACACCAGGAGCAATATGCCGGCCTTTTAATATGTTCCAGGCTATTTCGATATCCTCGATCCTGCCGTTGGTGCAGGATCCGATAAAACCGAAATCTACCTTAACTTTTCCTATTTGCGATAACTTTTTTACATTGTGGGGATAAGGCGGTTCGGCTGCCAGGGCTTCTATATCGGAAATATCGATCTCGATAATTTCGGAATAGGTGGCGTTTTCATCGGCTCTTACTTCTTCCGGGATGTCATCAAGACCGTTTAGCTTTTTGATCTCTTCCCGGGTACCCAGGTTAAATGGAATAAACCCGCTAATACCGCCCATCTCGGTTATCATGCTGAGCATGGTAATACGCCCGCTCAGGTCGAGACTTTCAACCGCTTCGCCGTAAAATTCCACGGCCTTTCCCAATAGTTTATCGGTTTTCAAAACTCCCAGGATTTTCAGGGTTAAGTCTTTGGCGGAAAAATCGCTGCGCGGATTTCCCTTAACAATGACCTTTACGGTTTCCGGTACTTCGAACCATGTCCTGCCGAAACGGAAACCAAAGGCAATATCCACATCGCCCATACCCTGGCCGAAACAATTCACGGCTCCTAATATGTTCATGTGGCTGTCCGTACCGACAACGATCGTGCCGGGCAGGGAAAAACCCTCTTCCATAAAGGTATGGGTACCGATGCCCTGATCTACATCAAAAACTTTGATTCCCTGTTCACGGGCAAACTCCCGGCATACCTGCTGGTTGTTGGCGTATTGAATGGTCTTTGGGGGGACGGTCAAATCAAAGGTAAAGAATACCTTCTCCTGGTCGAAGACGCGGCTGTCTTTATAGGTTTTTCTGTAATTTTTAACCACGTTGGGGCCGCCGAAATCTCTGGCACTTACCACATCCAGGCTAATCCAGACAATACTGCCCGGTTTAATGTCTTCTTTAGAATGCCGGCGGAATATTTTTTCAATTACTGTATGGTTCATCATCTTAGTTTTTGTTTTACATTCACCATGATCAATTTGGATATACTCTTCAAGGTCTCGATGACACCGTCGCCCTTAAGAGAAATGGCCTCCACAACCGGCTCTTCTTTTTTTCTTAGAGTAGCGTTCAATTCGATCACGGGAGATATATTGGACAAATCCCTCTTATTCAACTGCAGCACATAGGGCAGAGTAGTAAAATCAATATTATACTCTTTCAGGTTGTCAAACATATCATGAAGACTTTCAATATTTGCCTCAAAACGCTCTCTTTGAGAGTCCGCAACAAATACGACACCGTCAACGCCTTTCATAATCAATTTACGTGAGCTGCTGTAGTAAATTTGTCCCGGTACAGTATAGAGATGGAACTTGACCTTATAACCTTTTACAGTCCCTAAATCTAAGGGAAAAAAGTCAAAGAATAGGGTTCTTTCCGTTTCGGTGGCAAGGCTGACCAATTTTCCTTTGCTGTCGGATTTTACTTTTTCATAGATTTTCTTTATATTGGTGGTTTTTCCGCTTAAACCCGGGCCATAGTATACAATTTTAAAGTTGATTTCTTTGGTTGAATAATTTAAAAAAGACAATTTTAATCTCCAAATATTTCATCAATATCTTCATCCGACACACCTTCAAAGGGAGAATCATTCTCTCTCATCGCACTGGAGTGCAGCTTCTCATTAATTTTAACAAAGATTTTCTCAAGTTCCTGGGTGGCGGTTTTTACTCTCAAGCGGATGATACCAAGATTTGAGTTCTTGTCAAACATCACGATCAACATTGTTTTCTCATTGATCAACGAGATATGCAGGCTCTTTTGAGTTGATTCCGTCAATATAGTTCCGAACTTCTCAATATTGAGCATCTGCGCAATACTGTTAACCGCTGCAATACTCCCGGCAATGAGAGAAGATATCGAATTTAAACGTGAATCTTCCATTTCACCGGTAGAGGCAATGCAGTGCCCCTCGGAATCGGTGATAAAAATAATCTCCGCACCGGTGTTTTCCTTTAAATCATTCAGGTTATTCCTGATCAAAACATATTCTTCGTTGTATATTATAAAATTTTCTTCCATCTTAGTTAGTCCTATTTTTATTTTCCGAAGAGATTAAGAATTCCCAATCCTTATCAACCTCTTCTTGAATCTTTTTTACGATCCAGTTGTTCTCAACCTTTAAAAGATGTGTGAACCTTGCCTGGGATTCCAACCAAAGGGTTACGGGTAATTTCTTTTTGGGTTTGTAATTTACCGTAACTTTTGTTCCGTCTTTGATCTCAAAAATCGGCCAAACGCAGGTATCGGCGGCTAGCTTCGTTATTTCAATCGATTTGTTGGCCGGCGCTTTCCACATTGAGGGACAGGGATTTAAAACGTTTAAATAGGCGGGTCCGGTAGTCTCGAAAGCCCTTTCCGCTTTTTTATATAAATCCTGCCAGATCCAGGGAGCCGATTGAGCCACATAGGGTATCTCATGAGCCGCGAAAATATTTGAAATATTCTTCCTGGGTTGAAGTTTCCCGGGCAATACGTTACCCGATGGTGAAGTAGTGGTGGCTGCTCCCATGGGAGTCGCGGATGAACGCTGCCCACCGGAACAGGCATACAATTGATTATCATAACATAAATAGACAAAATCTTCTCCTCTTTCCATAGCGCCGGAAATGGACCTTAAGCCGCTGTCATAGGTGGCCCCATCCCCTCCTATAACAAGAAATTTTATCTTCTTGTCAACCGGTAATTTTCCCTGCTTTTTCAAGGATGAGTAGGTGGCTTGAATGCCGGACATCGTTCCCGCCGCATTTTCCACCGCCGTATGAATCCAGTTTAGCTTCCAGGAAGTTGCCGGAAAATTTGTAGAGGCTGACTGCAGGCACCCACTGGCATTTGACACGACCAGCGGACATTTTGTCGTTCTTAGTACTATTTTTAAAATAACCGGGATGCCGCACCCGGGACACATTTCATGGCCGGAGACAAACAAATCCTCTTTCTTCGCCATTTCCTTAAGACTAATCATTCGCTTCTCTTAAATTCACATATTTAACTTCAACACCGGTTTCAACCACTTCTTCTTGTCCTGCTTTCATCTCTTTTACGATTTCTCTGAAATGTTCCATCCTTATATCTCTGCCTCCCAATCCATAGACATAAGGAAAAATGCTCGGTCTTTTTTCCACATCATAGAGAGCGGACCTGATTTCGTTAAAAAGCGGACCACCTGCGCTGCCGGGCGTCAATACCCGTTCAAGCACAGCTACCGCGGTTAATCCCGCAAGAGCTTCTCTTAACTCGGCGGAAGGAAAGGGTCTAAAGATCCTCAATTTTAGAAGTCCGACTTTTTCACCGCCGGCTCTTAATTCATCGATCAATTCTTTTGCCGTCCCGGTTGAAGATCCCATTAAAACCAGGGCATACTCCGCATTTTCCAATTTATAGGGTTCGAAAAAACCGTAATACCTGCCGAAACGATTCCCAAACTCTTTTCCCACCTCTTTTATGACTTTTCTCGAGTTTTCAATTCCCTGCAATTGGTTGACTTTATATTCAAAATAATACTGTGACATGTCCCTCGAACCGATGGTTTTGGGGTTATCGGAATCAAGTAACGATTGAAAGGGAGTAAATTTACCGACAAATTCAGCAACTTCACCGACTTCTTCGATGATTACATTCTCCATCGAGTGGGAGGATATAAAACCATCAGCCGCGACCATTATCGGTATTCTGACGTCCATGTGTTCGGCAATCTTATAGGCCTGTATGATATTATCATAAATTTCCTGGGGATTTTCAGAAAAAATTTGAATCCAGCAGCAGTCACGCTCGGCCATGGAATCGGCATGATCGGCAATCATATTTGCCGGGGCCGCTAGTGCCCCGTTCACAATCGCTGCGACAATGGGCAATCTTAAAGACGAAGCTATGAAAAGAGTTTCATGCATCGCTGCCAGGCTCTGAGAAGCAGCAAAGGTAAAAACCCTGCCTCCCGCGGCAGATGCCCCGATACAACCACTCATTGCGCTGTGCCCCGACTCCATATTTATAATCTCGGAATCTATCAAACCATCGGCCGCAAAGGAGGCAATATGACCCATCATTTCCGCACCGGATGCCATTGGATAAACGGTTACCACGTCAGGTTTAACCTGTTTCACAGCTTCGGCTGCTGCTGCATTCCCATTTAATACTATTGTTGACGGCATCGTTTACTATCCTGCTCCGTATTTCAAAATGTCTACAATTAATACCATATTTCCTGAATACCTTGATATTTAAATCACAAAGGGTAAATTTTTCATACTTTATCCAATTGATATCAACATATTCCAGAATTCCAACTTCATAGTTCAACTATCTCTTCAACCATTAAAATCGGTTTCGGATTCTTTTTAACCGGGCATTCATTTTCACAAATACCACATCCTTTACAATAATCATAATTTATACCGGTAATTTTTTCCCGGTCTACTATTATAGCACTTTCCGGGCAAAAAACCCAGCAAAAAAAACAATTTATGCAATTATCGGGGTTAAATACAGGTTTTTGACCACTTCTATAGGAGGCAGTAAAGTTTTTCAAAGAACTTCCCGGCTCCAGATTAACGCCTCCCATGGTTAATTCGTTCCAATTTTTTAAACTCATATGCCCTGAACCTCGTTTAATGCCCGATCTATGATCAAAATACTCTCCATTACGCTTTCATTATCAAGTTTATCGGATAAGGTTTTTTTCAACCTCTCTTTGAAATTTTCTATCGGCAAAAGTTCCAGGTGATTTATCACGACCGTCATAAGCGCAATATGAGGCGAAACGGAAGGGATATCAAGAGTAAAAATCTTATTCCCCATCAGGTTAAATTTCTCTTTAATAAATTCCGGGGTTAAAGAAGTATTTATTATATAAGACGTATTTTCTCCATTTTCCGTCGAATCCGGGATAAAATCGATGTATTTCAGTAGACCCGGATCAGCTACCACTTCTACATCGGGTTTCTCAACAAAAGAATGAAGTTTGATGGGTGATTGGGAAACCCGGTTGAAAGCCGTGGCTGGAGCCCCACAGGTTTTGAAACCGAACCCGGGGAAAGCCTGGACATATTTCCCTTCCGCAGCCAGTACTACCGCCAGGGTTGAAGCGGCGTCCATCAATCCCCGGTCTGCTTTGCCATGCCATTTAATCGTCACATTCTTCCCCATTTTCACTGCCCCTAAAATTCTACTCGACCCTCAAGCGCTTTTGCGATGGTGACCGAATCGACATAATCGATATCCGCCCCAATGGGAAGCCCTAAGGCTATCCGGGTGATTTTGATACCAAATTTTTTTACCAATTGCGATATATAATGGGCCGTGGCATTGCCTTCAGTCGTGGGACTGGTGGCTAAGATGGCTTCTTCAATATTTCCTTTTTCTATGCGGCTAATTAAACCGGATATTTTTAATTCGTCCGGGCCAATCCCTTTCATGGGGGATAAGTTGCCATGCAGCACATGATAAAGCCCTTTATATTGATTGGTCCGTTCAATGGAATAAATATTGAACGGTTCTTCTACGATACAAATTTGCCTCGTCTCCCTGTCGGGACCGGTGCAAATCTCACAGGGATCGGTCGAGGTAATATTGTTGCACAGGGAACAGAAAAAAGTGCTTTCCCGGGCAGCAATGATGGCATTGGCCAGTTCAATCGCCTCCTGCTTGCTCGACTTCAAAAGATAGAAGGCCATCCGCTGTGCCGACTTTCTTCCGACTCCGGGGATTTTCTTCAATTCGGTTATTAATTTTGTTACGGGAGGTGTAAAATCAAACATCTTATTTAATCCAAAATTCCATCATTCCGGCTGTATCGAGAAGCGGAGCGAATTCTTCACCCTACATACCGGGGAAAGGGAATCCACCGGGCATTCCCGGCATACCCGGAATTCCCGGGAATCCGGCGCCATTTTCCTTCATCTTTTCGTCAACTTTGCTCATTGCATCATTCACTGCCGCTGTTATCAAATCTTGCAGCATCTCAATATCATCCGGATCAACCACTTCAGGTGTAATTGTAAGAGATAACACGTTCTTGTGGCCATTCATGGTAACTTTAACCATACCACCGCCGGCATTACCTTCTACTTCAATGGCATCCATCTGTTCTTCCATCTGCTTTGACAGGTTTTGGGCCATTTTCATTACCTGGTTCATATTTGGTATTTTAGCCATTTTATTCTCCTTTTATATTTTCTATTGAAACGATCTTTCCTTTAAGGGTCTCTTTCAGGCTGTTTATTTTTTTATCCTCTTCTAAATCTTTCATTTTTGCTCCTTCGCCTGCCTTACCCTCTTCCTGTACAGGTTTCACCTCAACATCCTCAGGGGCATCAGTCGCTTCAATTGCTGCTGCCGCTCTATTATTTTCCTGAACTCTGTCCCCCTTCTTACCCCGGTCTTCACCTTTGCTTTCCATTACTTCTATATTGTAAGGCGGTTCATATTGATCCGGAAGCGGTAACTTACCTGATTTTATTTTATCGATCAGTTCTTCCACCGCGATGAGTGACGGGAAATAAGACATCTTTAAAAAAAGGTATTCTAAAATAATCCTGGGATTCTCAGTATACCTCATGCTCTGTTCAAGATCCTTTGCCGCATTAAAGTATCTCAATAATTCCACTTCTCGTACATCCTTTAAGGCTTCTTTTATCTCCGGGATATTTTCAGGATTCAAATTGTGCAGAGTATCGGGTTCCTTGAGAGATTTCAACACCAATAGGTCCCTGAAAAACTTCAAATATTCACCGTAGAAAAATCTCAGGTCCATTCCCCTTTCCGAAAGATTGTTAATGATTTCGATGATCTCTTTGCGATCCTGGAAAAAAATACTCTTCGTTATTTTTATAAAAACCTCCTCTTCGATAACACCGAGAATTGCAATCACGTCTTTATCCTGAATATTTCCACTGGAAATCGCATAAGCTTGGTCCAGCAGCTTTTTCGCATCTCTTAAACTGCCATCGGCCGACCTGGCAACCAAATAGAGAGAGTAATCGGTAATCTTGATCTCTTCTTTTACGCAAATTTCTTTCAAAAGAGTGACAATCACTTCATAGGGGATGCGTTTAAACTCAAAATGTTGACAGCGTGAAACAATGGTAGCGGGAATCTTATGAAAATCGGTAGTAGCCATGATAAAATAGGTGGCTTCCGGAGGTTCTTCGACGGTCTTCAGAAGAGCATTCCAGGCGGAATTTGAGAGCATATGAACTTCATCGATCACCACAATCCTGAACCTGTTTTTAAAGGGCTTGTATTTTATTTTCTCCTTGAGATTCCGCACCTCTTCAACGCCGTTATTCGATGCGCCGTCGATCTCGATATAGTCCGGTGAATTATCCCCGGTTATCTCTTTACAAACCGGGCATTCGTTACAGGGTTCAATGGCCGGACCTTTTTCACAATTCAGAGCTTTCGCAAGAATCCGTGCGGCGGAGGTCTTGCCCACGCCCTTCATGCCCGAGAAGATCAACGCAGGGTAGAGTTTATCCATCTTGATGGCGTTTTGCAATGTCCTTGTAATATGAGGCTGGCCGATCAAATCTTCAAATCGCTGCGGTCTGTATTTTCTCGCTAAAGCTAAGTACATGATATCGCACCTGAAAATATCTACAAGTAACCGTTAATAGAAGGTTTGCAGATAAATAACTTTATATAGGAGGCCCGGGAGGTCCCGGACACATACAAGAACCTGCTTATTGCTGCTGCCTTTCGGCCCTGACAAGGTTCACAAGCCTGTATTGCCGGGTTCCCGGACCAAATTTTATTCTTTATATTATATTCCATAATGCCCTTATTCACCAAACTTCACCTGTTTCTATCGCATTTGCCTGACATTAGCTGTAAACCGGAGAGGGTGGGATTCGAACCCACGGTACCGTTACAGTACACACGCTTTCCAAGCGTGCTCCTTAAGCCACTCGGACACCTCTCCATGAAAGAGAGGTCACATTCTATAATTAATTTCGAGTAAATGCAAGTGTTTATAGCTGCAAAATTCTTCCATCTTATAATATTAAACCGCTTTATCCCTTGAATACAGCGGATTTCCGGATAAAAAAATATTGTCAAAAAATATGAAATTTTTTATGAAATTCCTTTTTTAGATATGATGCAGCTTCTTTTTCTCTTTTATCCCGGCCCGGAGCAAGGTAAGGGCAGTGATAAAGATAACGGCGATTACCAACCAGGTTAACAGGGTAAGAGACAGCGCTTTAACGACATAAACTGCCAGCAAAACTCCGAAAACACCGCCGGAAGTGATTCCGACCGCCGCTTTTTTGTTGTAGGCGCCTGCTTTCACAAACTTAGCCGAAGCCGGAGGCATCAAAAAAGCACAGGAACCCATCATGATGGGGAACGCCACTTTCGGAGTCATGCCCAGCAAATAAACTACTGCCATACAAGGGGCATAGAGTCCGACACCGGCGGTCATTAAGGCACCGAGTATAAAGTTGGCGACAATCGCGATTATCAATTTTAAACCGGTTAAACCGATGGCCTCGCCCGTGCCTAAGTCTCTGATCCAGTCCATTTGACCGCCAATCATAAAAAAGCCGGTCACCAACAAGGCAGCCCCCATCACAAGTTGGATGGTTCGTTCAGGGAGCCTGGCCACAACACCCGCACCTAAGACAGCGCCGACCACGGAAGCGGCAATCATCGTAATCAAGGTGACAAATTCCACTTTAATGACAGCTAAGAACAAAAAGGCTTCCAGAACCACCGGGATGGTATGGGACACATTCAATGTACCCGGCAATATCCTGTCCTTCACCTGCTTAAAAGCCCTGAATAAGGCGGTAGTAGGGGCAAAATTCCCGATTCCTAAGGTATCAAAAAAATCGGTTATAAAGCCGAAACCCATATTCAGATAAAAGTGGGTTTCTTTCTCCAGGTTTTTCCTATTTTTGTACACGTCCTTGAAGAACACACCGGCAAAGCCGGCGGTTACAACCCCTAACAATCCTAATAAGCCATAGATCATATTATTTATCCTTAAATCTTATTACTGAAATATAATGCCCTATTATAATACTTTCCCCAAGCATATAAAAGTGTCCTAAATATAGGACGCTTTTTGGAGGGAAGAGTTGGCATAAGACTTGCTTCTTATATTTCAGGAGGTTCAAAATGAAAAAGATAGCGATTTTAATGTTTATGTTGTTTGTTTTAATAAGTACCGGCAACGGTCAATATTATGATGACGAATATGGATATAATGACGAACAGGGATATAATGACCGGTATTACCAGGATACGGATAACGGCAATTACTATGATGACGTTGAATACGATGATAATTACTTAACCTATAATTATGGTTATGATAATGCCATGCCCTATATCAGAGGTTTCAGCGGGCCGGTATACTACTGGACACACCCTCACCGGGATATCTACTTCGTGCTCATCGGCAGGCGGATATTCATCATGCCGGGTTATAGTATACGTCCGATCCTCTACCGTTTAGGGTGGCTGTCCGTTGCCATGAACCGCTTTATCGGTCTCTCTTGCGGCGGATTACACTACTATGACAATTACGTGAGATTCAACTACTATAACAATCACTACCGGAGATACAGGTACAGTAGTTATTATAACAATTGGGGCCGTCGTCATTATCGCGATCATTACCGGAACCGGCGCAGGAATAAAAGCTATTTCCGGGACTGGAAACGGGTGATAGGAAAGAGACGGGTGATTAAAAAACGCAGCCTTTCCCCCAGGAATTATGACAGGCACAACAAGCGGAATCGAAACACCACTTACGGTAAAAAACGGTCGATAACGTCAGTCCGTTCCACCACCAGGTATAATCGAAACAACACTACGAATCACAACATATACAACAAGTACAGAGGCACAACAAGCAAACCGACTGTCTACAAAAGAAACAGCAGCACCAGACCCACTTCGTCCTACAACCGGAGAATTTCCAAAACGACGCGTTCAAACTACAATAAAAAGCCTTCCTCAAATTTCAGTAAAAGAATATCTAAGACATCCTCTTCCAGGTACAGCAAGAAGCCTTCCAACAGTTCACGGTCCACTTACAGTAAGCAGAAGGTCAGGAAAGTCAGCAAAAGCAGTTCAAGCAAACGTTCCGGCAACGTCCGAAAAGTTAGCAAAAAACGCCGCCGTTAAGACCTTCGATGTCAAT
>JAGLQA010000462.1 GCA_023137075.1 Candidatus Aminicenantota bacterium | reverse complement strand
GCGGTGTCGATCCTGGCATCCACCCACGATCCCTCCCTGACCACTTCGGCAAAGAGTTTCAACTGGTTGACGGTTCTGCCCCTCTCGTTGATTAAGCGGGCTTCAGGCAGGGCCGTCTCTGCCATGCAGCGTTTGATGAGTTCGTCGCCAAGGGCCAGGATTTCCTCCCCTATTTTTTCTAAAAAAGCCGCTTTCTCAGCGGGTGTTTTACCGCGAAATATAGGGAACGCATTTTCAGCGGCAACTACCGCTTTATCTACTTCTTTTTCAGTAGCTTCATGAAAAGCGGGACTTAGTCGTTCACCTGTGGCCGGGTTCACGCCGAGAAAAGTCTTAGCTCCTTCCTTTGAGAATTCCCGGCCGATTATTTGTTCACCTGTTAGTTTCATATTTTCTCCCTTTTCGGATGTGATTATATTTCATATACTTTAGACGTATCCCCTCAAAAAAAGTTTCTATTTTTTAACCAAAAACATTGCCCACAAATTACCCGAATTTTCACGAATTTTATAAAGCAAAACAAAAGGAATTTTAGGTTTTTCTTGAAATAAAGAAATTTTTTTTATAAAATAGATTCATGGTAAAAGAGGATATATTAGTAAATTCGAAAAGTAAGGTATTTGCAGTGCTAAAAAAAGCCCTCATGCAAAAAAACGAAATTATCTTTGCTTACCTGCACGGTTCGTATCTTGACGGTTCTCTTTATAACGATATCGATATTGCGTTGTATTTAGACGAGCAGAAAATAGATCACGAAAAAGTTTCGGAATATTGTGATCGATTGAACCCGGAGCTCTCGGAATTAATAAGGTTCGTTGTAGATGTACATGCTCTGAACCGGGCGCCGGTAGGTTTCTCACACAGTGTATTTAAACACGGTCAAATCCTGTTCAGTAAAGACGATGAATTAAGGTCCGACCTGATAGAGTCAACCAGCCTGGAAATTATGGATTATTACGAATTATCATTAGAAAGTATAAGGGATATGGTTTACGATGGAAATTAACGTTGAGAAATTAAAGAATCGTATAAATGAAATAAAAGAAAACAGTGAGAAGATAAAAAAATACTCATCGATTCCCGACAGTGAATTCTGGCAAGACGAAAGAAACGTATTAGCTATAAAGCACTTGCTGTTGCAATCTATTGAAGCATGTGGCAGTATATGCAGTCATGTCCTGGCGAAAAAGTTTTTCAAATCACCCTCCAGTTTTTCCGATTGTTTTGAGAATCTTTATAATTCGAAGATAATAGATAAAGAGCTTTCGAATAAACTCAGGCAAATGGCACGATTCCGGAACATTTTGGTTCATCGGTACTGGGAAATTGACGACAGCAAGATACTCGAGTACAGCAGAAATAACCTGCAAGATTTCGATCTCTTTCTGGAAGCGATTCTTTCCTATCTCAAGATTTAACTTTCCATTTCTACTGCGCAGGGGACTGTATCGTAAATCGCTTTCTCAGCGGAACTTTTACCGCGAAATATAGGCGATTGTTGATAAATATAAAAAATACCGTTATAATAAAATATTGAACATTTTGTGAGGAAACAGGAGGATTTGTATGACCCTGGAAATGAATAACATCGAGGCACTGGCTAAAAAGTTAAATCTTTCCAGGGAGGAGATTATTCGCGAGAGTTTGCAGTTTTACCTGGGAAAAAAAATCAGGGAACTCAAGACCGATATCTTTAAGATCCGCTCAAAATATGGAGTTTTTTCTATCGAGGATTTTGAAGAAAAGTATAAAAAGGGAGAGATCGAGGAGAAGGATTCCTGGCAGGAATTTCAGCAGCTCGATCATTTAGAGTACAAAAAAGAAGAACTGGAAAAAACATTGGCAACACTCAAGTGATAGTTGATTTAGACCTTTCTTTCCTTTTTGAAAAAAAATTTTTCACCGGTGATAGTAAGGTGGAGGATGATGGCAAATAAATAATTGGGTAAGAGGTGAGCTATAATGAGAAACGTTTTTGTGGGTCGTGAGAATGAGTTGGAACAGTTCCGGCATACTTTAGGGAAGCAGCAAAACAACGAGGAGAATTGGGCCAATACCTTTTTAGTCTGCGGGGTTGGAGGCATGGGGAAATCCACCCTATGCGGTAAGTTTGTGGAAATTGCCGAAACTGAATTCCCCCACTTGGTGCGGATTGTTATCGATTGGGATTTATGCAAAAGTAGGGGTTCCACCTTTACACCGGAAGAATTGTTGGATACCATATCCCGCGAATTCCTCAACGCATTTCCCAAAGATATGAAACCTTATCTTGGCGCAAAAAAAGACATCAGGAAGGTGCAGGAAAAAATCGAGAAGTTGTTGGAGCAGAAGCGGCAGGACCTGGGAACGGTTTCGGAAATTGCCGGGGACGTAACCACTGCTACAACCGGCAGTAAGACGCTTGGAAGAGTCGTAAAAACGAGTTTAGGATTGATCGGCAAAGCGCTGAGCGCCATCGATGAAAACTATCTCAAAGAAAGAGCAGGTGTCAGCGAAGATAAATTGTTATTATACAAATACCCGGTATCGATGTTGGCCCGCAGCCTGCTGGATTGCATTCGCACTATAACGGAGGAAAAAGAGAACCGGGTTTTGCTGCTGTTTGACACCTGCGAGTTGATCGTGCAATTTGAAGAGTGGTTTACCGACCATCTTCTTATACCGTTAGTGAACGGGAACCCCAATGTCATACTTATTTTTTCCGGTCGCCACTACCCCTACACCCAGCGCACGGTGGTAATAGACGGCGAGTCCATCGATATTCGCGGTATGGCGGACCGCATGTC
>JAGLQA010000461.1 GCA_023137075.1 Candidatus Aminicenantota bacterium | reverse complement strand
GCCATTCCCTTTTTCTTCATGGCCGAACTCACACAACCGGATAACAGGATTGTGACGACGAATATAAATATTACCGTTATCGTTTTTGGGTTATTGTATTTGTGCTTCATCTTCATCATCCCCTTTTAGTTTAATTTTATAAATATTTGCATCAACCTCAACGGTTAACTCCTTTTTTTCAATTTTTACGATCTTGATTTTTTCCAATACTATATCAGCTTCAGCAGCGACAAAAAATTCTCCATTTATACTTAACAAGGCATGATTCTTTTTATACTTAATGACATAACCTTCAAAAGAAATATTCTGTTTTATTTCAGCGGCCATCGCTTCCGCGGAAGTTTCATCCTTTTGTTCTTCCTCTTTGACGGGTTCATCGATGATGGGTTCGATTTGCTTAGGTTGAACATCGGGTCTCAATTTTAATGGCGAAAATATATCTCTTTTTATAACGAAATCTTTCTTATCGGCCTGCAACACGGAGACTTTAATGATTTCCGACCGCAGCAAAGCGGCAGAATTTAAAACAAAAATTAGTAAAACTAAAAATGTAACAAATCTACCTGACAAAATATACCTCCATAGAAATTTGCGCCTCAACATTAAGGGCATCCCTTTTATTGAGTTGAAACTTTTTGAAGAGAATCATTTTATTCTTGTTTTCCATTTCATAAACAAACTTCTTTAAATTCATATATGATCCCATCAAGCGAAGGTCCAAAGATACCTTCCTGATATCATCCATCATATTCAGATATTTATGTCTCATATTTTCAAGTTGTAATCCATTTTGCGATAAAATAGACCGGAGTTCATTCCTGAAATCGGGATAATCGTAAAATTTTATCAAATAGCTTTCTTTAAATTGTGCGTATGTCTTCTCTATTTTTCCCCACTCTTTGTAATTATCTTCGAGTTCAATAAATTTCTTTTCCTTTTTATCGTATTCATCTATCCTGGATTGAAAGCTCATTACGGAAATACTCTCAAGAGAGGAATAGGTGAACGAAATGATGAAGAATCCAAGGCTGCAAAAAAACAGACCGACCAGAATATAGATAATAATCACACTATTTTTTTTCATTTTTTTTCTTCAATTCCAGGTTTATTCTAATGTGTGCTGTAAAAATACCATCGGATTCCGATTCGCTCACGATAGACGGGTCATACTTTGAAAAATTTTTATATACGTGAAAAAGATTGGGATAAGAATCCGCGACAACAGTAATGTCGATATCCGATTTTGCATCAACTTTAAAGGAAATACCCTGTATGTAAACACCGGACGGCAGCAATTCTTCTAAAACATTCAACTTTCCAATAATATCGTAAGTTTTAGCGGCGATCAATGAATTGGAAAAACGGACCTTATTCCGCCATTTCTTGTTTATTGCGTTTATTTCCCGGTGGTATTCCCTGGTATTTTTCGAGATATAGTTCAATTTAGTCCTGTACAATTCCTGCTGTTCCTTTGCTTCACGCAATTTTTTTTCTTTGCTCGATAAATTTTTAATCCCGATAAAGAGGAATAAGACGGATAGTACCAATACCACGAAGCAATATAAGAAAAATTGCACCAGGTCTATTCGTTTGTGTTTCGATATGTTATACTTTATTTTCATCATTTTTCATACCGGGAGAAATACCTTTTTTTTGACATCTACCTTCACTTCATTCATATTCAATTCGGCTAATTCTTCCCTCACCGCATCAAAGGCAGAACCGGAATCACTGTTAATAATCGAATAGGTGGACGGAACATTTTCATAACTGTTTTTAACAAAATTCACGGTTTTAACGACTTCCCGGGCGATATCGGCTTCTTTATTACCCCGGAATTTCCGGATATAAAAAGGCACCGATTTACTCGAGAAAACCACTATGGAAATTTCTTTATCGATTTCGATAAAAAAATCGGGGACCGGTTTCCACTTCCTGATATTATTAATTATCTCAACCGTCGAATTTCCCATATAAATCACTTTCATCCCGTATTCATCAAAAACCGTTTCGATTTTTTCTTTTAAACTCTTTTTGAAAAGGACGGATAGAATCTTTTTACGGTCAATGCGGAAGAAATCGTGTTCATAGAGTTCTATATCTTCCGGAAAGACCTTTTGCAGTCTCCAGTTTACCAGGTCTCTTCTCATTTCCTCTTTAAAAGGAATTTTGTCAAACTCAAAAATGTTAAATATGAAATACCCGGAATTCAACACGATTCCTGTCTCCACATCCCCACATTCCCGTTTTATCTCATCGATATCGTAACGGCCGAGGTTAAAGATAGATTTATCCTCGAAAGTCTTTGTCGTTTTAAAATTCCCTTCTACCCGTTTATAAACTTCGATATAGTTTTCGCCGCCGTAAATATATTGCGACGTCTTGCGAAAATTAATGAAATGTTTTGTTATATCCATTCTTTTATCGTTACCCTGTTTAATTCGGCAAGGGAAGTGATTCCGTCTTTTACCTTTTCTATTCCGTTTTTACGGATAGGAATCATCCCCTGTTCCATTGCTACTTTCTTTATTTCCGACAGGGGTTTTTTTTCAAGGATCATCTCTTTAATCTCATCGGTTAATTCGAGTATCTCCCCGATTACAGTCCTGCCCGCATAACCCGTCTCGGAACA
>JAGLQA010000460.1 GCA_023137075.1 Candidatus Aminicenantota bacterium | reverse complement strand
ACACAATTCAGGGCTGAAATAAAACTATAGGTATCGATTCCCATGTGAATGAACCGTCCCAACACATCGAACACATTGTTGGCATGCACCGTGGTAAAGACTAAATGACCGGTCAGAGCGGACTGGATGGCTATCTGGGCGGTTTCCGGGTCCCTGATCTCACCTACCATAATTTTATCCGGGTCATGCCTCAGGATGGAGCGCAAGCCGCGCGCAAAGGTCAAGCCCTTTTTCTCATTTACAGGTATCTGGGTGATCTCATCGATCTGGTATTCGACCGGATCCTCGATGGTAATAATCTTATCCTCCGGGCTTTTGATCTCATTCAGTGCGGCATAAAGGGTCGTGGTTTTTCCACTTCCGGTGGGGCCGGTGACCAGGAACATCCCATAGGGCTGCCTGATATAATAAAACAAGTTCTCTATGATATATTCCGAAAAACCTAGTTGGTTCAATTTTAACTCGCCGATATTTTCAGTAATCATTTCCCGGTCAAGAATCCTTATAACCGCATTTTCACCATAGATAGCCGGCATTATCGATACCCGGAAGTCGATGGTTTTCTGCTTGAATTTCATCCGGAACCTGCCGTCCTGGGGCACCCTTCTCTCGGCAATATCCAGATCGGAAACAACTTTCAACCGGGTAATCAGGGGTGAATGAAAAATTTTATCAAGGGGTTCCATGATCTGGGTTAAGATACCGTCTATCCTGAATTTGATCCGGACCGAATTGCCCTCCGCCTCGATATGGATATCGGAAGCCTTTTTACTAACTGCCGTAAAAACGATATTGTTCAACAACTTGATAACCGAATCATCTTCTTCGGTTATTTTCTCGATGGTTAAGGACTCTTCCTCAGCTTCCTCGATATGCTTTTTCATGAAGAAGCTTTCGGTCTTATCTGTCAGAACTTTCGTAAAGGTATCGCTCCGCTTCAGGATTTTTTCGATATCATCCTTAGGCGCTTTAAAAGGTTGTACCTGTAACTGGATGAAATTTTCAATAATACCTATTTTATCCAGGTTTTCCGGGTCAAACATCGCCACATGGATGGTATTGTCTTCTCCTTTTAACGGGAAGAACAGGTTTTTGATTAAAAACTCGGCAGGAAACTTGCCCAACAAATTATAATCGATTCTGTATCGTGTAAGATTGATTTCTTCTATCATCGTACTATATGCACCGTATTAAATATTGGTAAATATATCGATACCAGCATAAATGCAATCACTAAACCTAACCCAACAATCAGGATAGGCTCTATTAATGAGATCAATGAACTGATCTTAGCATCGATAGAATTTTCAAAGGAGTTGGCATTCTCATTTAATACATCTACTAAGTTCCCGGAGGACTCTCCTACCCGGATAACCTCTACCAATACACCGGGAATAAAATTTACCTCAGCCAACACATCCGATAACAACAGTCCTTCCTTTATCTTTTGAGGCACTTCCCGTACCTGGTAGCTGAAATATTTATTGTTAAACATTTCAACGGCAATCTGCGTTGCTTCGGGAACCGGGATTCCACCACCGATTAAAATGGCAAGAGTACGGGAGAATACGGTCATCGCGTTCTCAACAATGATCTTGCCGATAATGGGGATTTTTATCTTTATATAATCTACTATAATAATATGTTCAAAGGACCTTTCAATCATCTTGATGACGATTATGACCAGTATAATAAATAGGGCAATAAAGAGAATATTATTCTTCAGGAATTGGGCAGTAGAGATCAAGTACTCGGTTGCCACGGGCAGCGAGGCATCAAAATCGGCATAAAAAGAAGCGAACTTCGGCATGGCATATACCAGGATAATGAGAACTAAAGAAATCATAAATACAAACAAAACAACCGGGTAAGTCAAACTGCTGACTACTTTTCTTCTCAGGTTGGAAACCTTCTCCAAATATGAGTTGAATCTTTCGAGAATCTTTTCTAAATTCCCACTCCGTTCACCGGCCAATAAAGAAGCCCTGTAGATCTTGTGGAAAGGTATGGATTTTGAAGAAAAGGCGTCGGAAATCTGGATACCGTTTTTAATATCGGTCTGGCATTTCGATAAAATTTCCTTCATATTTCCTTTTTTTTGATATGTAAGGACTATATCGAGGGCTTTGATAAAAGAGACGCCCGATTTCAAAAGGGTAATCATTTTCTGATTAAAGAGGAGAAAGTCGAAATAACCGAGTTTTCTCGAAAACATTTTCATAATATTGGGGTTCTTTAGAAAATCTCTCCTGATATAGAGCAATTTTTCATCGGCATTAGCAAAGGAATTGAGCAATTCTTTTTTACTTTCGGAAAATATCAGTTTTTTAGAATAACCGCCTCTGTCATTAACGAAAGTACAATTATAATAGGGCATTAAAAATACTCCCGGTCCGGAAAATCCTTTAGCAGTATATCCGGTATCCTGATTCGACCATCTTCAACCTGGTAATTTTCCATGATTGCGGCAACGGTCCTGCCTACTGCCAGGCCGGAACCATTCAAGGTGTGGACAAACTTTTTTTTTCCTTCCCCGGACTTATATTTAATCCTGGCCCTCCTGGCCTGGAAATCCTCAAAATTAGAACAGGATGAAATCTCCACGTACCCATTCCGCGCCGGCATCCAGACCTCGAGGTCATAGGTTTTTGCCGAAGAAAAAGACATATCTCCACTACAAAGAAGGACAACCCGGTAGTGTAAACCCAATTTCCGCAATATAGACTCTGCATCGGCTGTCAGTTTCTCCAACTCATCGTAAGATTGTTCCGCCGTAGTAAATTTTAACAACTCAACTTTATTAAATTGATGCTGCCGGATAATACCCCGCACATCCCTTCCGTAAGAACCGGCCTCACTCCGGAAACAGGGGGTATATGCCACGTATTTTTTCGGAAGCTCAGCTTCGGACAGGGTTTCGTCACGGTGAATATTTGTGAGAGGTACTTCGGCTGTGGGTACTAAGTAGAGGTTGTGATCCTCAATTTTAAACAGGTCATCTTTAAATTTCGGCAGGTTACCTGTACTGATCAGGCTCTGGTCATTAACCAGGAAAGGAGGCAGCACCTCTTTGTAGTCGCTTTCGGTTGTGTGAACATTGAGCATCAGGTTAATCAGTACCCGCTCCAATTTTGCCAGGGTATCGAAATAGAGGGCAAACCGGGCCCCGGATATTTTACTGGCCCGCGGTAAATCAAGAATAGCGTTTGTTTCTCCCAATTCCCAATGGGGTTTCGGTTCGAAAGTGAATTCCGGTTTTTTGCCCCACTCCCTGATCATGACATTATCGTTTTCATCTTTTCCCGTGGGTACGGAATCGTCAGACAGGTTTGGAATATTGAGAATGAAATCCTGGAAACTTACATTAACAACTTCCAGTTCTTTCTCAAGGCCGGAAATATCACCGGACAATTCTACCGAATTAACTTCAAGTTCTTTCGTGTCCTCGTTCTTCCGTTTCAACATGCCGATTTCTTTAGCCAGTTTATTTTTCTCGCTCCTGATATTTTCAAGGTTTGTAATCAAGTCTCTTCTCTTTACATCGATATTCGAGAACAAATCATCGTCAAATTGAACACCTTTGGCTTCGGTTTTTTTTTTAATAACCCTGACATTGTTCCTGACAAATTGCAAATCAAGCATCGAATAGTATAGCATATAAAAGCTCATAGTGCAAATATTTTTTTCATAAAAAATCATCAAAAATTTAACATTAAATTAATCGAATTTGAAGAATTAGTTTGTCGGACAGAAGGTGAAAATTCCCC
>JAGLQA010000046.1 GCA_023137075.1 Candidatus Aminicenantota bacterium | reverse complement strand
ACCTATAAATAAAACAAAAACCAGGAGGAAATATATGTCGGAACGCATGATCAAACAGTTTATGGAAATGGTGCAAATCGATAGTGAATCGGGTGAAGAAGCCCAATTTATCGAATACCTGCTCAAGGAGTTCCGGAAATTAGGCGCTGAGGCGGCGACCGATGACTACGGCAATTTGATTGCTAAATTCCCGGCCAAAGGGTGCGTAGGCAAGGAACCCATTTTACTGTCCTGTCACGCCGATACGGTAAAACCGGGTAAAGGAATCGAACCGGTATTGGAAGACGGAGTTATCCGCTCTAAGGGTGACACCATATTGGCTGCCGACGATAAGGCCGGTATTGCCGAGATGCTGGAGGCTGTCAGAACCGCCGAGATTTATCCGCCTATCGAAGTGGCAGTCAGCCGCCAGGAAGAAGTGGGCCTACTAGGTGTGAAGAACCTGGATTTCAGCCGATTGAGTGCAAAAAAGGGGTTCCTGCTTGATAACGATACTTTAGAAACCATTGTCATCGGTGGTCCTTCCTATTTTGCCATCGATGTGGAAGTAAAAGGAAAATCCGCCCATGCGGGAATGGAACCGGAAAAGGGCATCAACGCCATAGTGGCTGCCTGTAAAGCCATTTCGGCTTTGAAATTGGGCCGGTTAGATCATGAAACCACCGCCAATGTGGGTGTGATAAAGGGTGGATTGATCCGCAACGGCGTGCCTGAAGCCGCCGAATTCCTGGCTGAGTGCCGCAGCCTGAACCATGATAAAGCGCAAAGACTGGCGGATGATATGAAAAAAACCATCAAAGAACAGGTGGAATCCATGGGAGCAAAAGTGGAGATTAAGATCGACAACCTGTGCAAAGCCGTGGATATTCCGGGGGATTCCCCGGCCGTATTAACGGCAAAAAAAGCGTTAAAAAAAGTGGGGGTCGAGGCTGCCACTACTTTTATTACCGGTTTTACCGATGCATCCATATACAACAACAAAGGTATCGAGATGGCGGTGGTGGGGATTGGCGCCCATTTAGAACACTCCTGCGACGAGCACATCTACGTGGCAGATATGGAAAAAGCCAAAAACATGATTCTGGAAATATTCAGGTTATCGGCAGAATAAAAAAACGCCCCCTTTACGGTGTTAATTAATCCGCATTTCATTAAAACGCTGCAAATGTTGTTTTTTTTGATGAAAATGTTGCAAAAGTGGAATTTTTGTACTATAATAGTGACATGAAGAAAAATCATTCTTTAATTGGTTACAAAAGAAGCGCAAATAATAAGGAAAATCACAAATATATAGCCTTTCCATCTCTCCCCCTTAATATAAATTAACATATCTCCCACCTTACATTTCAGGTCCCCCGCTACATGGGGGACCCCTGCCTTTAAATAGAAATTCATGAAACCTTTCCTTAATCCTCCGGTGATTTATCGCGGATTGCTTGAAGCAATTGGATAAAATCAGTTTTTGAAGTAAAGGGATTCATTAGCGTAGCCCTGAGAAAAACCCGGTCATCGATAATCGTCTGTACAATATAAAACGTTCCATCTTTCTTGAGCCGGTCTCGAACTGTTCTGTTCAGGGCATCCAATTCGCGGCTATTTTTTTGCCGGGGAACATATCGAAAACAGGCAATGTTTGCTTCCGGTTCTATTGCCAATTGAAAATCCTCGCTCTCCTTTATAAGTTCAGCAAGCACTTTTGTCCGGTCATAAGTGCGCGTTATATACTCTGAGAATAATTGACTGCCGTATGTTCTTAGAACCGCATAAATTTTTACTCCCATCATCTTTTTGGTGCACTCAAGGGTCCGTTGGGCAATATCATACCAATTGTCTTTTTTTTGATTCCCCAGGAGGTAGAACGCTTTTTGAGAGAAGGTTTCATAGGAATAATCGTTATTTTTGAAAATAACCGCGGTTGTAAGGGCCGGGCAAAGCAGCATTTTATGAAAATCGACAACAACGGAATCCGCCTTTTCAATACCCTTGACAAGATGTTTATATTTCGGGGTAAGGGCAGCCCCAGCGCCGTGAGCGCCATCCACATGGAACCACAAGTCGTGGGTTTTACAAAAAGCGGCCATTTCTTCCAGCGGGTCGTATGAACCCGTTGAGGTGGTACACGCGCTTCCGACTACTGCTATTACGTTCTTTCCTTCCTTAATGGCCTGTTGGTAATGATTTTCGAGCAGTCTGTGCTCGATTTTTTTTTGCTCATTAACCGGAATTTTAATAATTCCCTTTTCACCCCAACCCATAATCTTAACTGCCCGGGCAATACTGTAATGGGCTTCGGCGGAAACCATTACGGCAAGTGGGTGCTCCGTTTTTGTTCCTTGCTCCCATATGTCGGTGTCCGCCTGGTGCTGCCGGGCGGCCAGAAGCCCGGTCAGGTTACCTATTGATCCACCGGAAGTCAGAACTCCCCCGGCCTTTTTCCCCATTCCCAGCAAAGAAGCCGTCCAACCGGTCACAATTTTCTCAATGGCTGTCGAAATTGGCCCTACTTCGTATATGGCCATGCTGTTGTTCAGGAAGGCACTTAACAATTCCGTCAGCGCGGTTAAAGGAACTGGCGGTACCACCTGGTGACCCATATTTTTGGGATGATGCAAATGATTGGAATGTTGAATAACGGAAGCGAAGAATTCTTTTAAATTTTTTTCCGAAGGTTCGCTAAAATCCGTTTCCCAGAGGTTGAGGTTCTCGTCTGGGGACTTCCAGGGAAGCGCTTTAATACCCTCTCCTTTCAGACAAACCTTGAGGTAGTCTGCCAGTTGGTCCACTAATTCATGTCCGTGTTTACGGAATGTCTCCGGGTTATATGCCTTTTCTATAAGATGTGACATCTTTTTCCTTTATGCAATAGAATTTATAAAAACATTGATAATAAGAGGTTCACAGGAAAGCAAATCTTATTGCACCTCTTGAATATTCTTATTTCCTGGACATTCATTATAGCATGAATACTCCAATATCTCATCTTTTCGATCAAACCATCAGCTAATACGTTTATTTCCTTTGAACATGGCGAATCCTTTTTCCCGGAAGAGAATCATAAGGGACAGGTGAATTATATTCTAAATGAATTTTTGAGAACGGCTTCATCTTGAATTCCAAACTTTATATTTCTCCTTCAAAATTTCATAAAATTGCCACCCTATTTTTCGATTTTCCCGTCATTTTCCCCACTAAATTTCTTTTCTTAACAATTCTTAACACACCCCTCCCTTTAAT
>JAGLQA010000459.1 GCA_023137075.1 Candidatus Aminicenantota bacterium | reverse complement strand
TTTATCGAGAAACCGATCGATGTTGAAAAGTTGGCCGTTCTTGTATCCGAACAGATCAACGAAATAGACAAAAGGTAGTTTCTTGAAAAACGTTTGTATATTATGAGCCTCAAGAAGAGTTGATAGAGAATGAGGAAGAAAGCAGGTAATGATTCTGCTGAGTCGAGTGTCTTTGAACATGAGCTGAATCTATTAGAAAATGCCCGGCATGTTGGAAAAGAAAAAGATCATGACCTTGAAGGACTTATGGATGCGTACAAGCATCTGACTGAGCAGTACAAAAAATTACTCCGGAAAACCCAGAAAATCACCAATGTTGGCGACAGCAGCCAGAGAAAACTTCTGGCTGCATACGATAAAATAGAAGCTCAAAATATCGAATTAGAAAAAGCTAAAAAAGAGGCGGACAGGGCGAATAAAGCAAAAAGTAAATTCCTGGCCAGGATGAGCCACGAGATTCGCACGCCTATGAATGCCCTGTTAGGCATGACGGAATTGGTTTTATTAACAAATTTAGACAAAGAACAATCGGACTACCTGCAAACCATCAAAGAAGCGGGCCAAAATCTCCTGTCTGTCATAAACGATATTCTCGATTTTTCAAAAATCGAGGCCGGACAATTAACACTTGAAAAAATCGATTTTAACCTGGAAGATATCATCGTTTCAATCATAAAAATGATGGCTGTGTCTGCCGGGCAAAAGAGGCTTGCTTTAACCTATAAAATCGGCAAAAACGCACCACGGTTCCTTAAAGGCGATTATACCCGGCTTAAACAGGTTATCATTAACCTGGTAGGCAACGCGATCAAATTTACATACCGTGGAGAAATAAACCTCAAAATAAAAAAAACGGACATGGTTGAGTCCGGGCAATCAGACAAAATCCTCCTAACATTCTCTGTCCGGGACACCGGCATCGGGATTCCTCATGAAAAGCAAAAAACAATTTTCGAGAGTTTCAGCCAGGCCGACGAGTCGACCACCCGGAAACACGGTGGAACCGGCTTAGGTCTGACCATATGCAAACAATTGGTCGAACTTATGGATGGTTCCATCCGTGTAAAAAGCAAGGAAGGAAAGGGCAGTGTTTTTTCCTTTACTGCAGTTTTTGCTCCTGGTAATCCTGAAACCGCGGCGCCTTCCGACCAACCCCTTGAATTAAACAGGCCGGCGGCAAAACCTTTAAAAATCCTTATGGCTGAAGATAATCTCATGAATGCAAAACTGGCTAACACATTCTTAACCAGGCAAAACCACGAAGTCGTACATGTTCTTAATGGAAAAGAGACGCTAAAACAGCTGAAGATAGCCCACTTCGACCTCATCCTGATGGATGTTGAAATGCCGGAAATGGACGGCTTCGAAACCACTCGGCGCATCCGTTCCGACAAATCCGGCAGCATTGATTCCGATATACCGATTCTTGCCTTAACCGCTCATACCATGCCTGAGTATAAGAAAACAATTTTTCAATGCGGGATGAACGCCTTTATCGGCAAACCAATCGATCTTCACGAATTGTCACGGCTCTTATCGGGTTTCAAGCGTCTCGGCAAAAAAAAATTTATCAGGAGTAACGGGGTAGAAGAGCAAAAAACCATCAAAGGGGAGAAAAGGAAGAAAATTCTCAACAAAGAGGCAGCTCTTAAACGATTAGCGGGAGATCATGAACTTTTTCTCAAAGTATGCCGGATATTTTACGATGAAATTTCCCCAATTACCGAAAAAATTCATTCTGCTCTGACAAGGCAAGATTTCACAGAACTAAGAAAGCAGGCTCATTACTTAAAGGGATCGGCGTCCATGGTCGGTGGTGAGTGCGTTACCCGGTATGCTGCCGGCTTAGAGGAGGCTGCGCTTGGTAATAAAGATTTCAAAGAGGCAAACGAACTATTTA
>JAGLQA010000458.1 GCA_023137075.1 Candidatus Aminicenantota bacterium | reverse complement strand
GGCAATGTTTTTTAAAATTTTGATTTCTTTATTCATCCTCTTCCAGGCCGATACGATTTTAATCGATAAAATCGCGGCCGTTGTCGATGAGGAGATTATTACCTTGACGGATATTGACAAGGCCATACAATTCTTTCCCCTGTCCCAGGCCGGCAGTAAAACCGATGAGGCGTTTTATATCAGGGTTTTAGAGGAGTTGATCAATTACAAGATGGTATACTTAGAGTACAAAGATGAGTTCCACTTAGTGGAACAGGATTACGAAGAGGTACAGGCCCCGGTTATCAGAAAGCTTGGCTCTTTAGATAAATTAATGAAACTGCTGAAAAAATTCGATATGGATTGGGCTGATTTTAAAGATTTTATCAAGGAAAAAGTGGTCTATGAAAAGGTGCTGCAGGAGAAATTCCTGGGTGAGATTAAGATAGATTTTCGCGAGATTGAAAATTTCTATAACAAGAAATATGTCCCCCAGCAGCAGCGGTTGACCTTAATTCCCAAAACCCTGATCGAAATGACGCTCAGCATCGAAAAGCAGTTGAAGAAAGCCCACATCAAGGAACAGTTTTCAACCTGGTTAAAGGAGATGAAATCTTCATTTAAAATTGAAAATAAATTGTCACAGGAGTCGAAATGAATCTTTTAGACAACACAAAGGACAGGTACATCAAAGATTTAAAAGCCGGCCTCAAAGTCGAATGGTATTATAAATGTGTCGAAGTAAGCAAAAAGACCAAACGAGACGGCGGCCTCTATTTGGCTTTAGAGTTAATGGATAAAACCGGTAGAATTCCGGCAAAAATATGGGACAACGTCGAATCCTGTCTAAAATTGCTCCGGGAGGGAAAGGTATATAAAATCACCGGTTACGTCAATGAATTCATGAAAAAGAAGGAGATAAAGATCGACAGTATCAACCCGGTCTCTCCCGGGGCTAAGGATTACAATGAAGCGGACTTCATCGAGCAGGCTTCCTTCGATACCGAAGCTCTGTTCAAGCAGATGATCGATACGATGAAAGCCAATATCAAAAACGACCACCTGGTCCGGCTGATCGATCTATTCACCCAGGGCTATGAAGAGAAATTTAAAACTCATTACGGCGCCCAGAAGATTCACCACGCCTATTTAGGCGGCTTGCTCAAGCACACCTCTTCCATGATGGAACTCGCCCTGTTTATCGGCCGGCATTACGCCTTAGACACAGAACTGCTCCTGATCGGGGTCTTGTTTCATGACTTAGGCAAAGCCTTTGAATTTACCATATCGCCCTCGGTCAATCTTACCGTGGAAGGCGGATTATTGGGTCATCTGGTGATTGGCAACCGGATCTTTTTAGAGTTAAGTGACAGGATCGACGGTTTCCCCGAGGATTTGCGTGTCAAAATCCAACACCTGGTTATCTCCCATCACGGGGAAAAAGAGTTCGGTTCACCTGAAGTCCCCAAAACTGCGGAAGCCCTTGCCCTTCATGTCATTGATCTGCTCGATTCCAGGATAAACATCATGAAAGAAGCGGTCCGGGATGCGGAAACCGGCGGGCCCTTCACCGATTATTTGTACCCCTTAGGCAGGCGGTTATATATTGAAAAGAATGATGAAAAAAAGTAGAAAAAAAGCAATAAAATACAAATTCAGGGTTTAAAATTGAACAATAAAGAGATCAAACTCTGTCCCTATTGTCAATCGGACAATACTCTGCCCTTTGAAGAGGAGGACAGTGGTAAGGGCAGCGATTCGTTATCGTTCATTATTTTAGCAGCCGTCTTGCTGATAGGCGCTTACTTTTTTTTCGTGATCTCCTCTTATCTTTTTTTCCCTTTCGTAGTATTCGGTCTCATCATCATCTCATCGAAGATAGTCAATAAAAGAGACCGGGCCAGGAAGAAAGCGGACCTCCAACCGAAAGAGAAGAAATATTACCTTTGTCTCGACTGCAGCAGCAATTTCAAGGCGTAGCTTTTATACTGGCACCGTCCCCTTTTTGCGGGCCGGGAACGTGGGCCGGCATGGACTTTTTTAGCTCCCGGTAGGGGGTATTGTTGAAAGGACAAACTTTGATACATACACTGCAGCCATGCTCATTGTAAAAATAAGGCAGACACTTCTCCTTGACAATATGTGTGAGAGCATTGCCCTTTTTTACCGGTTCTTCTAAAATGGCTCTCCCGGGGCATTTCTTTACGCATATCCGGCAGCGTCGGCAAAATTCACCGATCCAACTGTGGGGATTCTCCCCGGTAAATACAGGCAAGTTATCGATACTGGTATAAATGAC
>JAGLQA010000457.1 GCA_023137075.1 Candidatus Aminicenantota bacterium | reverse complement strand
TAGGCGGGTAAAGCGCCATGCCGGAAAGCGCGGGCCCACCCTGGGCGCCATAACCATTAATCCTTAAAAAACCGGTCAGTCGATTGACGATTCGGCCTAATTCCGCATAGGAGCGAAAAATAGTATGTAATGTCTTGTTACTGGGCGCCAGGGCTATTTTTTCTTTGTTCATCTCTTTGAGCAAAACGATCACATTGGGAGAATAAACGGAATACTCTTTAAAGATCAGGTCGGGCGTGATTGTGGCCCAACCGATTTCGTCGGCGCCCAACCGGCGGGCTTTTTTTTCTATCTGTTCTATAAACTCCGGGTTTGCTTTGGTTTTTGGGTTTCTCGGGTTTTGGTCCAGGCTTTTGACTGCTGCGATGATTTGATGCAGGGAGCGGTCGATAAAAGGTTTTATCCGCGTTCCCAAAAAAAAAGCGTCTTTGAGATTCAAAGGAGGAATACCTTTCTCAGGCTCTATATTTATCTTTTCCGGTGATTGGTGGTCGGGCTTAAAAGTGCGAAGCTCCCGGTGCGTATTTAACTCGATGTGGAGCACCTTTTTTGCCCTGCTTTCAACAATTTTGCCGGCTTTTTTTTTTATAAGATCGAAAATCATCATATAATCCTGTTTATTTTTTATTTTACATGAATTTTGTTGAAAAATCCAGGCTGCTGAGGTTTTCTTATCATTATAATATCATACTTGAAAACAGCAGCGGAAAAATGTCTGATGCCTCCGGCGGCCTGAAAACCGCGGAGAATTATGATATAATCTACTGTCATGAAAAAAAGAAAAAACCTATCGAAAAAAATATTTCAGAGACGGCGTTGTGCTCTGTTTATATTCTTTCTGCTTTTGGTCGGGTCGGCCCTGAGCCTGGTTAAATGTAATAAAAAACAGGACATGAATCCCGGCCTTACGGCATCCGGCCTGTTGTTTGAATTACCGGAAAACGCGGAAAAAAAATTCGAAGATGCAGTAAAGAGTAGGGATCTGGAAGGTATTTTTAAAAGAGAAAAAATCAATTTTTTTTACACGGATCATAGCTGGATCGGCAGGATAAAAGACCGGGGCGTGTCCCACCAGGCCCTCTTTACCATCGATGATACGAAGATTGTGTATAAAGTTGGGAACCCGGACCGGCAGAGACTGAACTTTTCGATCTACAATCCCACCGGCTCGAAACTGTTTTACCGGATTTATCTCGAAAATAAAACCGGGAAAAAAAAGCTTTACAGCGGTTTTTTTAATGGATTGAAATTTTTTTCGGGATTTGTCAAATTTGACCATTCCTTTAAAAAGGACGTCCGGTTGGTGTTTGAAACCCGGGGCAAAGGACCCGGCGCCTGGGTGAATCCCCGGTTTGCCCGAAAAAAAAAGAATCCCCGGATTTTCGTGTGCATCGTTTTGGATACCCTGCGTTATGACCACACGTCGCTGTATGGATATGAAAGAAAAACCACACCCTTTATCGATGAACTGGCATCGGACAGCCTCGTGTTTAAGCGGGCCTACTCTTCCACTTCCTGGACCCTGCCGGCTCATGTTTCCCTGTTCAGTGGAAAAAACCTAATAGAGCATAGGGTAACAACACCGGAAAATCGCATCCCCGGGGACGTTCCTCTTGTTGCCGAAGTGTTTCAAAAGCACGGCTTTGTTACGGCGGCCTTTACCGGGGGGGGCTTTGTCGACGACCTATACGGTTTTCACCGCGGTTTCCAGGTTTATTCGGTTCTCCCCGGCCGGGTTTTCCATCTCAGATCGGCGGAGATGGTTTTCAACCATTTTAAAAATTATATCGAAACCTATTGGGGCGACGATCTCTTCGTTTTTTTACACACCTACCAGGTGCACGCCCCCTATAAGTTCCCACCCAAATACGTGAGACATTTTAACAAGGATTTAAAGGTGAATCTAAAAGGCCCGGGAAACTTTATCCGGGATAAAAAAACCGGGTGTTATGCACCTATCGAAGAAGAGAACCGCCGGATACTGCTGGATATGTACGACACGGCGATTTACTATGCCGACGAAGCGCTGGTCGGTGGAGTAATCGGTTATTTAAAAAAAAAAGGGGTGTATGACCGGTCCATGATCGTGGTAACCAGCGATCACGGCGAAGAGTTTTACGATCACGGCAGTTGGGAGCACGGTCACAGCCTCTACAATGAATTGATCCGGATTCCCCTAATCATCAAATACCCGGGAAACCGGGAAAAAGGCGTCGACCCTTCCCTTGTTTCTATTACCGATATCCCGGGGACGATGTTAAAAGAGAGTGGGCTTCCTTACGATGAGAGCGTCTTTGCGGTTCCTTCGGGTGACAAAGAGCGCGTTCTACCGGTTTTATTCCCCCACTCGCCCATCATCAAACAGGTGCCGCCAAAAGTTTCATTTGTCAGCAAAGATTACCACTTTATCTACAATATTATCAACCCGGAAGACATTAAGTTTTTTGATCCCCCGCCCGGCAGCCTGGAAATATTCGAGCTTTACGCCGCGGAGGATCTAAAAGAGACGACCAACCTGGCAAAAAAGAGATCGAAAGAGATGAGAAATTTCAGGACCAGGCTGAAGACCTATTTGCGATTGCTGAGAGACCTTGAGGGCACGAAGGGTAAGTTAGATAAAAAGCTAGAGAAGGAGTTAAAGTCTTTAGGCTACTTACAGGATTAAAAATTCTTAAACCTTCACTCAGGAGGCCGGTAGATAAATTCCGCTGCCCGGGTGACCAAATGCCGCGGCAGATGCGCTGCCAGGAAAAGGGCCAATTTGTTTACAGCTCCGGGGACCGACACATATTTTTTCTTTTTAAAAGCATTGATCGCTTTCCGGGCCGCTACATCCGCTTTCATATTAAAAGGGCTGTCGGCCGGGTGTTTTTTATCCAACCCGGAATTGTGTAACAGCTCGGTTCGGATCCCACCGGGCGCGAAGGAACAGATGAAAACACCTTTCTTCCTGTAGGCGTGATACTCCCGGAACAACCCCTCGGTAAAAACCCGGGCCGCGTGTTTGGACGCTGCGTAAACATTCTGGTAGGGTATGGGAATATATGCGCCTAAGCTGGTGATATTCAGGAGCGCCCCATTGCCTCGTTCGATGAAATAGGATAAAAATCTCAGGCTCAATTTCATCAGGGCTTTGAAATTCACGTTCATGATTTTCTCATAGGCGTCCATATCTGCCGGGTTTGTTTTTCCGTAACCGGTGAGCCCGGCATTATTAATAAGTGCGTATACCTCCGCTGTCTCAGTGGCACGCTTAAATAGGCGATCCACATCTTCATCCCGGTTTAAATCAGCGGGCAGGACTTCTACCCTGACCGGGTGAGTGGATTCGATTTCTTTCTTAAGTTGTTCCAAACGTTCCTTTCGCCGGGCGGTGACGATGAGGTTTGCTTTTTCCACGGCGGCTATATGGCGGGCCATTTCCCTGCCCAACCCGCTGGAAGCGCCGGTAATGAGGACCCACCTGTTTTCAAAGTTCAGTTTTGCCATCCCCTATTATAACGTAAATACTAAAAACAAATCAATTTACATTCTCTTCTTGGGGGGG
>JAGLQA010000456.1 GCA_023137075.1 Candidatus Aminicenantota bacterium | reverse complement strand
TAATAAAAAACTTTTGCCCATCGGCATCCAGACTTTTTCCAAACTGGTCGAAGGCAACTACCTCTATGTGGATAAAACAAAACAAATCTATAACCTGCTGAACCGAAGCGAACAATACTACTTCCTTTCCCGGCCCCGGCGCTTCGGCAAATCGCTGCTCCTGTCTACCCTATACGAACTGTTCCGCGGGAACCGGGAACTGTTCAAAAACCTGTGGATTTACGACAAAATCCAATGGGAAAAATACCCGGTAATCCATATCGACTTCCTGAGAATGGAGTACAAATCGGTAGAAGCTTTCGAAAGTTCACTCTACAAAACAGTCTGCAAAATCGCTAAAGAACATCACGTCAAAATTCCCAAAGATGACAACTACAAAAGCGCTTTCGGCAATTTGATCGAATCCGTCGCCCAAAAAAGCAAAAAAAAAGTCGTCATCCTGGTGGACGAATACGATAAACCCATTATCGACTTTTTCGAAACGGAAAATATAGACAGAGCAAAAGCCAACCGCGATGTGCTTAAAAACTTCTATTCCTTGCTGAAAAGTTCCGATAAATTCATCCGTTTCGCCTTTATTACAGGCGTATCCAAATTCTCCAGGGTGTCCATTTTTTCCGGCTTGAATAATTTATACGATATAACCATAGACGATAACTTCTCCACAATGCTGGGTATCACCCAAAACGAACTGCTGCACTATTTTCAAGACCGCATCGAGACCTTAAGCAAAAAAACCGGCTTAAAGAAAAAAGACCTTCTGGAACAGATCAGACGCTGGTACAACGGCTATTCCTGGGACGGCGACAATTTCATTTACAATCCTCTATCTATTCTTTTTCTTTTTTCCCGGAACCGCTTCGACAACTACTGGTTTTCCACCGGCACCCCGACTTTTCTTATTAATCATATCAAAAACCGGGGCTTAAGCATCACAAAACTGGAAAGAGAAGAAGTAGACGCTTCGATATTCGAAAGCTACGACATCGAAAACATGGGAATTATTTCGCTCTTATTTCAAACCGGTTATTTAACTATTAAAGACATCCAGCCTATGGGGATGCGCGCCAAATATATTCTCGCTTACCCCAACGAAGAGGTGAAAGAGTCCTTTTTAAAACACTTCCTGGCCAGTTTTACTACCGAAGAAACAGGACAGGTAGGAAGTAAAATTTTAGATTTAGTCGAAACACTTAAGAGTAACAACCTGGAGCAATTTTTTACCATAATCAAATCCTTGTTTGCTTCGATTCCTTCGCACATATTTATCAAAGATAAGGAAGCCTACTATCATACCATTATTTACCTTATTCTTACCATAATCGGCGTCAATATAAACGTCGAAGTTCATACAAACAAGGGACGTATCGACGCAGTGCTGGAAACGGACGATTATATCTACATAATAGAGTTTAAAAGGGGTACATCCGCTACGGCCCTGGCCCAAATCGAAAAAATGAATTACCGGGAAAGGTATCTCGCCTCCGGCAAACAGGTGCAGTTGGTTGGAGTCGGCATCGATGAAAACCAGAAGAATATCGCAAGTTATCAGGTAAAAATCATCCATTAAGTTTAATTATTCCTACTCCTATTGTTTTCTGCGCAGCTAATTTATATTCAGGCTGAAAATCTCGTTCAGATGATGGGCCACGCCTTCTTCCGCGACAGGGCGGATAATGGTGGTAAACTCTTCTTTCAATTCCGGGGCGGCATTCTCTACCAGGACGGGATGTCCCACGATGCGCAAAGCTTCTTCGTCGTTAAAATTATCTCCAAAGTAGATGACATCTGCCGGCGAAATATCCATATCCCGGCACAGGCGCTTGAGGGAGAGGTCCTTGCGTACCTCCGGGTGCACCACTTCCAACCAGGCGCCCCTGGTTTGCCTGGTATAGATGATTTTGAATTTATCCCCGACAATGCCCTGGATTTTTTTCCTGACTTTTGCCGCTTTATTGTCCGGGAGCAAGGTGGAAATACCGGTAATATTGGAGTAACCGGTTAGCCTTTCAACCCTGCGGAAGGCATAAGACAAATACAATTCCTGCGGATAAACATAGATATTGTCAAAATCCGCTTCTTTTCCCTTATAAATAATGATAGGCAGGTTATTTTTGCGTAGGAAAGCGCACAGTTCTTCGGCTTGCGGTTCCGGGATGCGGTATTCCCAGACTAATTTTCCATCTTTCACGCACAGGGAGCCGTTCTGCGGCATCAGTATCACTCGGTCATCCAGGTTTTCCGTAAATTTTTTCGTACTGTTGTAGTTATAGCCGGTAATCAATAAGACGGGGAGGTTTGCCTGTAGCAGCCGGTTCAGCACCCTGACGGTAAACGGTGGTATGGTATTCACGTCATCGGCCAGGGTTCCGCCAATATCCGAGGCCACCAATTTTGGTAAAGATCCCGTTTTTTCCATTTCCTATTATATCACAATCTCATTCTCTCTTTTATTTGACTGTGTATTTATTATACCAACAATTTTGTTGCCAACAGTTTTGTTGCCAACAAAATTGTTTGAATTACTCCAATTCCGTGATT
>JAGLQA010000455.1 GCA_023137075.1 Candidatus Aminicenantota bacterium | reverse complement strand
AACGGCTGGAAACCGGACATATCTCTCCGAAAAAAAAGAAATTTCATTCAAGATCGGGGGATTTCATTACACTTACTCGCCGGACAATTTTATCCAGGCCAACCTGTTCACCCTTGAAAGCATGATTGCGTCCCTGCGAAAGAGCCTGGGAAAAAACCGTTTCGAAAGAGCGGTTGATCTTTTTTGCGGCGCCGGTTTTTTTACTCTCAGCCTGGCCCGGCAGGCCGGGGTGGTCACGGCAGTAGAAGCCGATATAAATAACATCCGTTCCCTGAAAATCAACCTTGAAAAAAATAATGTAGGCAATGTTGAAATCATGAAGGCGGATATTTTAAAGAGTGCGGTGCCCCAAGCGGACGTCTATTTAATCGATCCGCCGCGAACCGGCTTGAGCAGGAAAATCATAAATGATATTGCCGGACATTTGCCCCGGAAAATCCTTTATTTTTCCTGCGATTCGGCCACCTTTTGCCGTGATATTTCTTATTTCTATGAAGCAGGCTATATCATAAAGGAATTAAAAATCATCGATAACTTCCCTCAAACCGACCACTTTGAAATCTATTCCTGCCTTCAACACTAATCCTTTCTTGAAATGGGGCGATAGTTTTTATTTAGCTCCGCTGCCAGGAAAACGTCGGGGATACCGTAACCATGGACAAACAACGGGTCAGGTTTGCCGTGTTTCCTTACGCCTGAGCAGTGCATCAGGATTGAAGTTTTCCTTCAGGTCCTTCAGGATTTTTTGCCGCTGTTTTTCGGTAACGATACCTTTGTCTTTAAACTCCACCCAGGCGTCATAGGGAACCTGGGCCTTAAGCTGGGATTCGGAGAGAACCACAAGCGGCGCAGGCTGGCTGAAGAGGGAAATCTTTTCTTTTGGAAGTTTACGCTTCGCTACGCTACGCGTGGACACGAGGCTAACGACAATATCCCCCGTAATCGGACAGTAGGTTGCTTTTTGGTTCCAACTCGTCCGGATTGGGCATACTGCTATAATATCCAATGCTGTTTTTTCTCCTGATGGCAAGAAAATACTCACCGCATCCTGGGATAATATGGCGAAACTGTGGGATGAAAATGGAAACCTTTAAATAGCCCTCGTAATAATCACAGCGGCTTGTGAACCCGGAATGGGGATATCCCACGGGGGAGCTGTTCCAAAAATGAGAGGCGGTTTTGGGAGAATTAAAACGGCTTGATTTAATGAGAGAAATAATATATCTTAATGGGGAGGTCGATGCTTATGAAAAATACATATCCCGAAAAAGAGTGGCCGGCTGAAGGCGACTTCGAGAAAGAGGCCGGAGAAAACAAAAACCGGAGTTTTACATGAAGAAAAAACGCACCCTTTTCCCGGAGCATATGGCACTTTTTTTCCCCTTCCTGAGGAGTCGAAAAAAAAAGCTTGAGTATATCAAAAATCTGTGGCAGGGAAAAATACCAAAAGAACAAAATTTTGAACAGGTTGCAATTTATCATCAGTTCAAGAAAGAGAGCGGCGCAAAAAACCTGGTGGATGATAAAACCTGGCAGGACCTGGACATGGATACCATATTCTCGAAGATCGACACCACCGCCGGCGCTCCCGGACGTCAGTATCTTTACCACCTGCTGCGGACCATTTCTCATAAGAGTAATGAGGAGATTCAGGCAAAGCACGGGGAATATAAAAGAATCGCCGAACAGGGAGAGATAAGAGAGCAATTACAACTGCTCCTGAATAAATTGGATACCGATAATGCCTATTTAATCCCATTCCTTTTTTTTGAAGAAATGCCTGATGCGCCCGGGTACAGGTTCCTTTTTTATATCTCCGCCTTGTGTGCCTTCTTTTCCACGGTACTGGCATTTTACTACTCCCCTTTTATTCTTGGCGTTATGGTTTTCGGTTTCATCAATATATTCATTCACCTCTTTTACGGCGGAAAATTATCCGAGCATCTATCCTCCATAAGCCAGCTTAGCCAGATGCTGCGAACCGCAGTCAAAATATGCAAATTAAAAAAAAATCTCAATCTTCCGCAAATAAAAACCCTGCGGAATTACGATAGGGTTACGGAAAAAATGCTAAAAGGCATCACGTACCTGCTGCATGATCCTAACACCTTAGACGAGATCCAGGCGATTATTTTCTTTTACCTGAATATGATTTGCCTGCTTGATATTTTTCTCTTTTTCAAGCTCCGGAAAAAAATAATAGAGAACAGGCAGAAGCTGTTAGAGATATTTGAAGCGATCGCTTCCATCGACGCGTCCATTTCCGTTTCGTCCTACTTAGAAAGAGTGGGATATTATGCCATCCCCTGTTTCAATAAGAACCGGGAAATATCTTTTTCGGCAGTTTATCATCCGCTGCTTGAAAACCCGGTGGCCAATTCCATCGGGATATACGGCCAATCTGTTTTGATAACCGGCTCGAACATGGCCGGAAAAACGACCTTTATTAAAACCATCGGGGTTAATACGATTCTGGCCCGGGCCCTCTTTTTCTGTCACGCGCAGCAGGCAAATATCCCGGAACTGACGGTAAAAGCGATGATTCGCAGGGAGGAAAATATCGAAGGCGGTAAAAGTTACTTCTTTGATGAAGTCGAACAGGTCCGGAAATTTTTAGAAATAAGTAAAACTTCCGAAAGCACCCTCTTTTTGATCGATGAGATCTTTCGCGGCACCAATACGGTCGAGCGGGTTTCGGCATCCGAAGCGGTTCTGAGTTTCCTGGCCGGGAAAAATTTCGTCTTTGTCACCACCCACGATGTGGAACTGCAGAAATTACTGGAGAAAAAATATATCATGTATCATTTCAGCGAAAAAATCATTGATGATCAATACACCTTTGATTATAAACTCAAGCAGGGACCCTGCAGGTCCCGGAACGCCATCCGGCTGCTGCAGATGACCGGTTACCCGGAGGAAATCATTAAGAGTGCCCTGCAAACAGCTTCCCGAATCGGCAATCCTCATTAACTGCTGCTCGCTTTTAAAAAACTGAATAGTTACAAATTCGGGTTGTGTTTTTGATCGGGGATATGATATAATTAATTTTTAGATGCAAAGGTGGATCTGTTCTTTACTGATAGTTCACTTTTTTATCGTAATCTAAACAAACTGGAGGTTAAAATGAAAGGAAAAATGGTCTCGCTCTCTATTGTTGTCTTGCTTCTCGTTTTTTTATTACCCGCGGCCGCCGAGAACGGCATCGATCAAAAGAATTATGCCGCTTTCGAGAATCTGCGGGAAACAGCCGGCAGCACAGGAAGCATTCGTGTCATCGTGAAATTAAACGTACCGGGGATTGAGAAGTTGACCGCTGCTTCCAACCGGTTTTCCACCGTTATTCCGGGCCGGGAAGCCGCATGGGGAGGATCGCCGGCAGACATGGAATTGAGACAGGCGATTATGCATGTCACCGATTCCATTCTTTACAACTTAGGTGGAGTCGAATATGAACTCAATCATACCTATTCCTCGATACCCTATGTGGCATTGAAGGTGTCGGAAGAGGCCCTGACTATTCTGGAATCTTTGCCCGAAGTCCTCGATATCGAAGAGGATAAACCGGTCAAATTACCCCTGCCGGATAAGCAAGACCGGGACCAGGTTGCCAAAGACGGTTCCTCGGCTCCCGCTAATACGGATAAACCCAGCCTGGATAATACGGTGAGTATAGTCGGCGCGGACACGGCCTGGGGCATGGGCTACACCGGTTCGGGCTGGTACGTGGCCATCTTAGATACCGGTATCCGCAAAGCCCACGAATTTTTTACCGGCAAAACCGTTGTTGAAGCCTGCTATGCTTTGGGTGAAGACGGAGTCGGACCGGTTGGCGACTGTCCCAACGGGAACAGCACCATGACCGGTACGGGCGCTGCCGTTCATTATCCCAGCAGCTACCAGGGTTACGACCACGGCACCCATGTGTCGGGCATTGCCGCCGGAAACTACGGCACCCTCTTCGGTATAGCTAAAGACGCCAATATTATTGCGGTCCAGGTTTTTTCCAAATTCTCCGCCGGCTACTGCGGCGGCAGCCCCTGTGTGTTGAGCTGGAATTCCGATTCCCTGGCCGGCCTGAACCATGTCTACTCCATCCGGGGCAGCTATAGTATCGCGGCGGCCAACATGAGCTTAGGAGGAGGTGCGAATTCTACCTGGTGCGACAGTGACAGCCGCAAAGCCGCTATCGATAACCTGCGGGCAGCAGGAATCGCTACTGCCATCGCGACGGGCAATGACGGTTACTGCGGTTATGTGGGTTCCCCGGGCTGCATATCCACCTGCGTTTCCGTCGGTTCATCCACCGATGCCGATCTTGAATCCTACTTTAACAACTGGCATACCTACTTGCAACGTTTATTTGCCCCCGGGCACTACATCTATTCTTCCACCGGCTCATCGAATACCAGCTATGCGTCCTGGAGCGGCACATCCATGGCCACGCCCCATGTGACCGGTACCTGGGCTATTTTAAAACAGGCCTGCCCCGCGGCAAGCGTGAGCGATATTTTAACGGCCCTGCAGGGCAAAGGTGTGGGTATTACCAGTGTTTGCGACTCCTACACAAAAGCGATTCCCCGAATTCAGATTGACGAGGCCATAAAACCGGAAATACAATTAAAAAGGAATAATCGGAAATTTCTTGACGGGTCTACCACCAACTTAGGGACACTCAGATTGATAAAGTTTGTCGGAAAAGAGGTCACCTTCACCATTTATAATCTCGGCATTCAAAACCTGGGTTTAACCGGTTCACCGGACTTAGTCACACTCAGCGGACCAGCTGCCAAGTATTTTATGGTCACCCAACAACCGCTAATCTCTACGATTGGGGCATTTAGCA
>JAGLQA010000454.1 GCA_023137075.1 Candidatus Aminicenantota bacterium | reverse complement strand
TACTTATAGCTGTATGGAATTTTTTCAGTGTACTGATGGCGTTGATCGGCATGGTGGCTGTTGTCATTTTTGCTTACCCGGTAATTAAAGAGTTGAGTGGTATCTCTCGTGCCGGCGGTTTATTCGGGTTGGGTGTCGCTATGTTGATGCTGGCCTGCTATACGGTTTTAGCCATACTGGGCGGTGTCGGAATTCTGAACGGCAAGGAGTGGGGACGAATTTTGTGCATTATCCAGGCGGCCCTCAGTTTGTTCGCTTTCCCCTTCGGCACTCTTATCGGAATATTTATTATTATTTACCTTGGAAAACCGGAAGTGAAAGAATTCTTCGGCCATCCCGCGGAATAGTCCCTGCATTCCAGGTATTACCGGGTATGGGAAACAATTTCTGCTTAATTTGAAACCCGGAGTGAGTCGATTTATTCTTTTTGTCATTCGTTTTTTTTTGCATACGCACAGCAAAATGAGGAAATATCAAAAATTTGCCGATAATTTTCCAAATCTATTGAAATATTGATCCATATGGTATAAAATATAATCTCTATCTGCAATTGAAGTTACTACTATAAATAAACCCGGGATATTCGGTTATCGTTTAAGAAAATCACAACCTGCATGAAGATATTTACCGTCTTTTGCAGATAGGCCTATATAATTTTTTTTAAATTGAGGTAACCAGATGAAAGAGGATGAAAAAAAACCGGCCGGTTTCGAGGGTGTCGGTAGTCTCGAATATATAAATGTTTTTGAAGAGTTCAGTAAAGACGTTCTATTGGACATGGCGGCCTGTATGAAACCCGTTACCTTGAAAGAAGGTGAAACTCTCTTCTCCCAGGGAGACGAGGCGGAATCGATGTATATCGTGATTGACGGACGATTACAGGCGATGGTCACACCTGAGGAAGGGAAAAAAATTGTTGTGATGGAGATGGGAGCAGGTGTTCCGGTGGGGGAAATAGCACTGCTAATCGGGGGAAAACGGAATGCAAGTGTTGTCGCCGTAAGCGATACAAAACTAGCCGAATTGACCCGGAAGGATTTTGAGGAGATTCTCAAAAAATATCCCGAAATCAGGGTGCAATTGCTCAAGGTTCTCCTGAACCGGCTGAGGCGGTCGCTCCTGGCTAAAGTGCTGCCGGAATATTTCGGAGAGATGAACGAAGCGACCTTTCATTATATTGAATCGCAATTCGAATGGGTGCATATAGAACGGGACCAGGTGTTGTACCGGAAAGGTGAAACAGCCGACAGCCTGTATATACTGATCAATGGATTGTTGAATGTGGTTGAGGAAGAGAAAGGTAAATCGCCAAGGTTGATCGGCGTGATCCCCTGGGGCGAGATAGCCGGCGAGGCTGCCCTGCTCACGGACGAAAAACGAAGGGCTACGATTTACGCGGCCCGCGAGAGCGACTTAGTGAAATTGTCAAAAGCGGCCTTTGAACGGATTTGTGAGAAATTTCCCCAGGTTATGATTACGATTAGCCGTATTCTGATACACAGGTTGGATAACAGGGGTAAACGAGCGCAACAGCGAAATATCGCCCTGAATATCGCTGTTATATCTGCTGCCCCGGGAGTGCCGATTGCCGATTTTACCGATCGGCTTGCTGCCGCGCTTTCTTCCTATGGCCCGACCTCCATGTTAACAGCTCGGAAGATAGACACATTATTGAACAAGAAGGGGATTTCCCAGATCACGGATGATGACCCTCGCAGCCCGGGACTTGCTGCCTGGTTGATCGAGAGGGAATCTCTTCACTCTTTCGTGATTTACCGGGCGGAAGACAATGTGTCACACTGGACCAGGAGGTGCCTGTCCCGGGCCGACAAAGTGATTATCGTGGGCGATGCCAATGCCTCTCCTGCTCCCGGTATTATCGAAAGGGAATTACTCAGCAGTGACCCTGAGAGCATCTCATCGGGCCGCATTCTGATCCTGCTTCACCCGGATGGTTCCGGCCTCCCCTCCGGGACCGAAGATTGGTTGAATAGAAGGAGCGTCCAGCGGCATTACCATATACGGTGGAACAGCAGGGAGGATTTTGAACGCCTGGCCCGTATTTTGAGTGATAGGGCGATCGGGCTGGCTCTTGGCGGGGGCAGTGCCAAGGGGATGGCCCATATCGGTGTCATACGTGCTCTTAAAGAAGCCGGTGTTCCCATCGATATGGTTGGCGGTACCAGTATGGGCGCTATTATCGGCGCAAAATATGCCATGGGCAGCGATTATGAGGGGATACTGGAGATGGCTCACAAGATTTTCTTAGATATTAATCCCTTTAATGAGTATACGCTGCCCCTTATTTCGATCCTGAAAAGCCGGAAGATCGAGTATATGGGGAAACTTGCCTATGGGGATACCGATATCGAGGATCTCTGGCTCAATTTTTTCTGCGTGGCCAGCAACCTGACAACCTCGAAATTGAAGGTATATCGCCGCGGTCCTCTCTGGAAAGCGGTCAGGGCCAGCAGCGCGCTGCCCGGAATGGTAACCCCGGTGGTACAGGATGGCGATATCTATGTTGATGGGGGTGTGATCAATAACCTGCCCGGAGATATCGTGCGCCGTCAGTGTGGTGTGGTTATTGTTGCGGAGGTGGATCCGAATTTAAATTTGTCTTTCCGGTTCGATACGATTCCGTCTCCCTGGAAGGTATTTTGGAGCAAAGTTATCCCTTTTAAAAAAGCTCTCAAGGTTCCCAACATCTTCGACATCATGATGTCTACCCTGCTGACCGGGAGTGTCATAGCTGCCGGCAGAGTCAAACAAAATGCCGACCTGGTTCTGGCGCCGCCTGTTGCGGAGATCGGCCTGTTGGAGTTTAAGAAGATGAATAAGACCGCCGAAATCGGGTACCGCTATACCCTGGAAGTACTCGAAAAGTTGGACGAAGAGACCAGGAAAAAACTATTGATAAGGTAGAGAGAGTCTTCTAATCTTCCGTGAACTTTCCCATCCTGCGGTACCTGTCGTACCTGCGGTTTAAAAGCGTTCTGCAATCCAGGGATAATAATTCGCTCAAAGCTGAGAGCAGGGTAGTTTTTATCCGCCTGGCCATGTTTTCGTGATCCTTTTGCGCCCCACCGGCCGGCTCATTTATTATTCCATCGATAATCTTGAATTCTAAAAGATCTTTTGCGGTTAGTTTCAATGCCTCGGCCGCATCGTCGGTTTTTGCCGAATCCCGCCATAGAATGGACGCACACCCTTCAGGCGATATGACCGAGTAAATCGTGTCTGAAAGCATGTATACACGGTCGGCAACGCCTAAGGCCAGGGCGCCGCCGGAGCCGCCTTCACCGGTGATGATTGAAATGATGGGTACAGCCAGGGATGACATTTTATACAGGTTATAGGCGATTGCTTCTGCCTGGCCTCGCTCTTCCGCCCCGATGCCGGGGTAAGCGCCGGGAGTATCGATAAAATTAATAACCGGTCTGCCGAAGCGTTCCGCCTCTTCCATCAATCGCAGCGCCTTGCGATAGCCTTCGGGATGGGCCATGCCGAAGTTGCGCCTTACATTCTCTTTCACGTTTTTTCCTTTCTGATGGCCGATGATTGTTACCGGGATATCCTTCAAAAAACCGATCCCCCCGACTATAGCCGGATCATCGCCGTAGCGCCGGTCGCCGTGGAGTTCTAAGAAATCATTTATTATGAATTTGATATAATCCAGCGTGGTAGGTCGTTTCGTATGACGGGCCAGCCTGACGATATCGGTTGCTTTTTCTTGCTTCGTGTCTTGCATAGTTACACCTCCGCGGAGCCGGTATAAGCTCTCATGGAATGGATCTTTAACAGGGTGGCCAATACCGATCGCATCTGCCGTCGTTCGACCAGCATATCCAACATGCCGTGCGCTAAGAGGAATTCCGAGCGCTGGAAACCATGGGGCATGTTTTGCCCGATGGTCTGGGCAATGACCCGTGGGCCGGCAAAGCCGATCAGGGCATCGGATTCGGCAAGGATTACATCACCTAACATGGCAAAGGATGCGGTCACGCCACCGGTGGTTGGATCGGTGAGGACTGTAAAAAGCGGAAGTCCCTTATCGTTTAACCGTTTAACTGCCGCCGATGTTTTGGCCATTTGCATGAGGGAAAAAATCCCTTCCTGCATGCGGGCGCCGCCGGATGAAATGATCAAAATAGCGGGAAGATGGTTGTCCGCAGAATATTCCAGCATGCGGGTGATTTTTTCGCCAACCACCGAACCCATGGATGCCATCATGAACCTGGGGTCCATGACACCAAAGGTCGTGGTAAGGCCTTTGATTTTGCAGGTACCGGTCACTACTGCTTCGTTCAGTTTTGTCGTTTCCATCAATTCCTTTATCCTATCTTCGTAATTGGGGAAATGGAGGGGATCCCGGCTTTTCATATTTTCATCAAAAAATTGAAAGCTTTTTTTGTCGCAAATCATTTTTATCCGGGTCAGAGCATCGAGTCTCAGGTGGTAGCCGCATTTTGAACAAACATAATGGGCATGCTTCAAAAAGGCAATAAAATGGCTGGTTTTACACTTGCCGCATTTTGGGAATAGCTTTGACATATCCTTTCTCCTTAGTTGAAAAATTTACTCACAAAATCGGTGGTATATTGCCCGCTTAAGAATTCCTTATTTTTCAACACTTTTTTATGAAAGCTGATCGTAGTTTTAATTCCTTCTATATGGAATTCGTCCAACGCCCGTTTCATCCGTTCGACAGCTTCCCTCCTGTTGTTTCCCCAGGCAATCAATTTTGCTGCCATGGAGTCGTAGAAGGGAGGGATTTTGTACCCGGGATACACTCCGGAATCCACCCGGATTCCCGGACCTCCGGGTACGATTAACTGGGTTATCTCCCCGGGCGACGGGTTAAAGTTATTCTCGGGATCTTCCGCGTTTATCCGGCATTCGATTGCGCAGCCTCTCCGGATGATATCTTCCTGCTTTATATCCAGTTCTTCTTCGTTGGCGATTCTGATCTGGTATTTAATTAAATCGATACCGGTTATCTCTTCCGATACCGGGTGTTCAACCTGGATCCGGGTATTCATTTCCATGAAATAGAATTTTTTTGTTTCACGGTCATAGAGGAATTCGATGGTACCGGCCGAGTCGTATCCCACCGATTTGGCCGCTCTAATGGCTATTTCTCCCATTTTCTCCCGAGTTTCTTTATCAACCGTTGGGGAGGGAGCTTCTTCTAACAGTTTCTGGTGCCTGCGTTGAATGGAGCAGTCCCTCTCGAAAAGATGCACCACGTTTCCGTGCCTGTCTCCCAATATCTGGACTTCAATATGCTTGGGATTACCGATATATTTTTCGATATATACGCGTGAATCGCCAAAGGCCTGTTGTGCTTCGTTAGAAGCAAAATTATAGGCTTTTTCCAGCTCATCCTGCCGGTAAACGATGCGCATACCTTTACCACCGCCGCCTGCTGAGGGTTTTATGATGATGGGGAAACCGATTTTTTTAATGATGTCATGAGTCTCAGCTATAGACTCGATTATCCCATCGGATCCCGGGACAACCGGAACTCCCGACTCTTTCATTAATGCTTTTGCTTTTGCCTTGTCTCCCATATTGCGGATAACCATGGACCTGGGGCCGATAAATTTAATTTTCATTGCCCGGCAGGCTTCCGCGAATAACGGGTTCTCGGCAAGAAAACCGTAACCCGGGTGAATCGCGTCGGCTTTTAATCCTTCAGCCGCGGATATTATATTCTGGTAAAACAGGTAACTGTCGGTCGATGGTGGGGGGCCGATGCAAACGGATTGATCCGCAAGCCTGACGCCTAAGGATTCTTTATCGGCAGTGGAATGGACCAGGACGGTTTCTATACCTAATTCTTTAGCAGCCCTTATGATTCGCACGGCAATTTCCCCCCGGTTCGCTATTAATATTTTTGATATCATGAGTCCTATTTAAACGTTTGTTTCTATTTTAAAAAGAGGTTGTTCAAATTCAACCAGTTCGGCATTATCCACACAGATTTCTTTAATCACACCGCTTACATCAGTCTGTATCTCGTTCATGCTTTTCATCGCCTCCACGATACACAGCACATCTCCGCTGTTTACCTGGTCGCCAACTTCGACAAAGGCCTCTTCGTCAGGGGCAGGTGAAAGGTAAAATGTCCCCACTAATGGCGCTTCGACAATATGGTACTTTTCATTGTTTTTTTGTTCGGTGATAAGTGTGTTACTCTCCCGGTTACTCTCTCCCTCAACAGCGCCGCCTGTTTCTGCCTGTACTGCGTCTGTTTTGTCTGCACTATCCGATGTATGGGTGGGTTCCCTGTTCCGTTTGACTTCTATGGCTGTTTTACCGTCTTTCAAGACAATTTCCGCTACATCATGTTCCTCCATCATGCGAAACAATTCATTTAAATCCACGTCTTTGAATTTCACTATTCACCTCCAAAGAAACATAGTTTGCTCATAGGCCCTCTCTTTTTTTAGCATTTTATCATAAATAAAATCTCCGTAAAATTCAAGAGATCGGTTTATTTAATTTTTTATTTGTAATCATGATAGATTTTTATATGACTATCTTTTCTTAGCTTCGCGACATATTCTTTTATTTTTACCTGCATCTTATCGTTCTTAATGTTTCGCTCTATTTCTTCTCTGACATCCTTCAACGGTATTAATCGGGATTCCGTGAGATTTTCCAATTGAATGATGTACCAACCGGTACCGGTCTCTATCCAGGTGGAGATTCCACCTTTTTTCATTTTTAATGCCGCCTCTTCAAGCTTAGCATTTAATTCCCCTTTTTTAAAATTGCCTAAGAATATCTTATCATCCGTACCGGGGAGTTCCGAATATTGTTTCGCGATTTCTTTGAAATTTGACTTATCATCCTTAAGCTTTGTGCTAATCTCGTCCTTTTTTTCGATGAGCGCGCTTTCGATGAAATAATTAACTTTATCAAGAAAAATACAATTGAGAGAAAACTCGGCCGGTCTGGTATGCTGCTCGATATTTTTTCGATAAAGTTCCATGATTTCCGAATTTCCGACAAGTATCCTGGAACCGATCTCGTTCGAGATGAGCGTTTGGGTAAGCAGTTCGTCTAATTGAAATTTTTTCCAATCCTCGTAATCGATTCCGCTTGAAGCCAGCGCTCTTTTCAATTGCTCCTTAGTGGTAAAATTATTCTTTTTCATTATTTCTTTTGTGACAGCTTCTAAATATTGTTCCACATTGTAATTCTTTTCCTTCGCCTTGGAAAGAAGCAATTTTCTATCGATCAGTGAATCTAATAGTTCTTTTTTCCTCTCCCGGATGATTTTGTCCAATTCTTCGCCCTGATATTCCTCTCTCAGGTTGGCGGTTATTCCCCGTTCAAATTTTTTTAATTCCGTGTATGTGATAATTTCGTCATTAACAACAGCGTAAATTTTTTCAATAACCTCAGAAAAAATTAAACTATTGAGAAGAATTGTTATTAGTGTTATGATCAGAATTATCTTGAGTGATTTCATCTTTATTTTCTCCTTTTAAAGCCTGGTATTTAAAAAACAATTCATTATATTTTACATCGATATGCATTTCATTCTTTAGTTTCTCCAGGAAGTCACGGTATGCTTCCGTTAGTCTCATCGAAAGGAGTTTGTCTTTTATTTCCGATTCGACATTTTTAATATAGAGCAGCCGCTCACCTCTTTTTTGTTTGGTGACTTTAAATATATGAAAGCCATAGGGCGATTCGGTAACCGGGCTGATATTATTCAACTTCAAAGAAAACACAACATCTTCCATCTCTTTAGGGAGTATACCTTTTTCAAAGTAACCCAATAATCCACCGTTCTTTGCCTCGATTGATTCGGAGTGAGATGCGGCAAAATCCTCGAATCTTTCGGGTTCTTTCTGTAAAATGCTCCTGATATTTAATGCTTTTTCTTTATCTTTTAAAAATATCTGGTACAGCAATACTTCTCGTTTTTTAGTGAATTCATCATGGTGTTTGTTGTAATAATCTCGAATCTCCTCACTGCTAACGTCTATATCCTTATATACATATGCGTCTAAATATTTTTGAAGTTTGATGGAGTTTATTATGGATCCCCGGTCAATTTTTTCATTCCGGATATTTAGTTTAGCTATATATTGCTTATATTCTTCTTCCGGAAAGGGAATATCCTCTAACTTAACAAACGATTGGATGGCTTTCTGTTCGATAAATGAGTCAAAAACCCGTGATGCCAATCTCAGGTTACCGTTTATTTCGGATAAGTCCGGGTAATGGATCCGGATATAACTTTTCAGGTCTTTGTTGGTAAATTTGTTCTTATTTATTTGTAAGATAATCTTGTTGTCCGATGTTTCCTGCAATTGTTTTTTGTTTTGCTCAATGCGGACACTCTCTTTTTGCGCGGAATCGTCTTTGCATCCCGCATAACATATAAGAAAAAATAGTATAGTTAAAATCAGATATTTTCTTTTCATTTTCTTAAGCTGTTATTATATAATACTTATAGTTGTTTTTCAAGGTAGTGCTTCGAAAAACAGCAATTCTAATTTTAGAACCGC
>JAGLQA010000453.1 GCA_023137075.1 Candidatus Aminicenantota bacterium | reverse complement strand
GCTTTGATCGTATCCTCCCAGGGGCCATTGCGAGCATTGTAGGAACAGACAACGATATACTGATATTTTTCCGCCGCGGTTTTGAAAAGTTTTAGCGGGACCGTTCCCCTGGCCGCGGGATCGAAGGCAAAGAGTATGGGCCATTTTTTTTCTAAAGAGTAAGCGGGCGGGAGATAGAGGGCATACTGCTGAGTTTCGTCGGCTGCACATATCACTTTTTCGATGATTTTTCCCCTTTCAAACTCAACCCTGGATTCAACATAGAGAGCAAATGATAGAACCAGTGCTGCTGAGAAACAAAAAACCCGGTAAAATCCTCTATTTTTCATGGAAATATTATAAAATAATCAACACAGAAATGTCAACCACCCCTGTCGATTTTCAAAAAATGGAAAAGTAACAAAAAAAATGGAAAAAAATTTAATATTATGTCATAATATAAAAGGTTGTTGTTTTTTGATTTTCGAACTTCAGGAGGTAATGTATGAGGCTATCATGGGTTTCGATTTTGTTGCTTATTTTCGTAATTCCACAACCATCTGTGCTGAATAGCAAGAGCCCAGGTGAAGTACAAATTGATATGACAAGTTTCGGGAAGGTCTGGAAAGATTATATTTCCAATCCCAATGGTGAAAATGCTCTTCGAGTTTATTCGATGCTTCCTGATGGAAAGGATAGGGAAATCAGGCTGCAGGTGGAAGTGAGACCCCTGATTATAAATAATCTCGTTATCCTTGAGAGTCAGATTTTTTCCGGGGACCGCGATTCGCTGCGGGTTGCCTTTCGCTTATTTACCATTGCCGATACTGCCTTAGAGGAGGAATTAGGCAAAATCCTCGGAAATTATATTCGCTTTAATGCCAGGAGTTGCTTACGGGAGTTGAACAATCATCGAGACCTGGTCCCTTATCTATCGCTTATCGTGTGCAGTTTTCAATTTACTCTCAGGGGAGATACCACCGGCCAGGGGTTAGAACGAAAGGCCCGGTTGAAGGCCATGGAGTACGTTGACGACGGCGATTTGAAAGCTATAAAAAAGGAGTGTATCAAGACTCTTAAGAAATGTAAAATAAAATAAATGCTGCCAGCGAATTTATATGAAGGAGTAGTTGATGAATTTAGCAAAAATTTTAAAAAAAGAGAACATCTTTATCACAAAATCCTGTAAGGACCTGGATGATTTTTATTCCGAATATGCTAAATTCCTGGAAACAAGAGGAATTGTCAATGATTGGAAAACCATTAAACGTTTGTTTGTCAAAAGAGAGAACATCCAGTCAACCGGTATCAACCAGGGAGCTGCCGCGCCGCATATCTTCTCCGACGAGTTCTCCGAATTCCTTTTTTCCGTTGCGTTAATCAAGGAGGGGCTTGACTTTAAGGCCCCGGATGAAGCGGATGTTTTCCTGGTTTTTTTAATCATGAGTGATGAAAGAGATGTGGGTTTGCACCTGAAATCCTTAGCTCATATTGCCCGCCTGGTAAAAAGTACCGATGTTGTCGAAACGGCAAAAAAGGCAGAGACTACCGACGCTGTCTACGATGTTTTCGTGGAAAAAGAGATGTTGGTATAATGAAATTAGCCGTTTTGATTCTAAATAGGGAAGAGCACCTGGAAACGCTGCTGGAAGGTCTGCTTGAAATCGGCATAACCGGCGCCACCATTATCGATTCCATCGGCATGGGCCATATTCTCTCCACCGATGTGCCTATATTTGCCGGTTTGCGATTTATGTTTGCCGGGTCCAGGCCCTACAATAAAACGATCTTATCCATCATCAAGGAGGAGAACGTTGCGCCCTTAAAAGAACTCGCGGCTAAAATTTTAGGTTCCCTGGAAGAGAGTGGAAGCGGTATTCTATTTTTCATCGACATCGCCGATGTGGTCGGTTTGAAACCGGAAATTAAGTAGGTTACTTTTTCCCGTTTTTCGCCTCTCCCACTTTGAAAAGTGCCACCTTGAAAGCAATGGGACCCACCACCTGGTTCAGAGTGATTGCCGTAATGAGTATTGTCTGGATGGGAATACCGATCTCAGGGAAGCGGCGTACCACTTCCGCCAGCAGTCCGAGGCTCACCCCGGCCTGGGTGATAAAACCAAGCCAGGTGTTTTTATAAATGCGCGGCTGATCTCCCGACAACCTGCCGCTCACGTAAGAACCGACAAATATCATCATTATGCGTGAAATAACAATAACCAATCCCAAAAACCAGGCGCTTTTTAACACATCGATATTGATGGACGCCCCGGTTATGGCAAAAAAAGCGATATAGATGGGGTAAGACACATCGTCCATTCGCTGCAGGAAGGTGGCGCCGTGCCTGGAAAAGTTTTGTACCGTAAATCCCGCGGCCATGCAAATCAAAAGCGGTTCAAGGTTAATATGTATCTCCAGGTTCGCTTGCAGGTATTCCCCTAAAAAATGAGAAAATTTGATAATCAGGAAACCCATCGCGGTTATGACCACCGGGAATTCGATCTTTATCTTTTCGATCAGAAAGATGATAACTTTCCCCAGCAAAAAACCCAGGACAAAAGCAATCGTGACTTCGAGTAATATATTCAGGATAAAACCCCCGGATATTGCACTACCTGAGGCGGTTAAAATTTCACACGCGGACATGACAAAGGCGAAAAAAATGATAATGACAACATCCATAGCAATGGTTACACTCAGTACGATGTCGGTATATTCCCCTTTTGCTTTGGTTTCGCTAATAACTGCAATAGCGGAAGACGGCGAGCGAGCCACCGCAATTATCCCAAAGATTGCCGAGATAGCGAATCTCATAACCCCATTGTAATCGCTCATAAAGGGAATAAAGCCTGAAAGGAGAAATACAATCAACGTCACTCCCACAAATACGGCCGACGTCACGCCGCAGATTAGAAAAATGATAGATTTTAATTTTTTTCTCAGATTCGCCAGTTTTAGCTCCCCCCCCGCGCAAAAGGCGATAAAGGCCAGGGCCAGGCTGTTCAAAAAGCTGAGATCGGCAACCGCGTCCTGGCTGTAAAATTTTAAGAAATATGGACCCAGCAGAAGACCGGCAAATATATAACCGGTAATTCGCGGCAAGCCTAAGGGCTCCAGTAAAAAGCCGGTACAATAAGCGGCCAGGAGCATGAATCCCAGGACAAGAGTCGGGGATATCGCCGCCGGTATGCCGAAGGGATCGGCATACACCAGCAGGGCCATACTGCTTAGAATAAGTAATAAGGTTAAGAATCTCCTCAGCATTTACGCCTGCTCCCTCTTTTCTTTCAATCCCCGGCGGATGTTTATCAGAACCCGCTCGTTTTTATCAAACCGGGACAATATAAACCAGGGGCTAACCAATTCATTGAAAAACACGGAGAGAATAACGATTGAGATCAGCGGGTCGGCAATGTCGGGAAAAAAAAGTTTGAAGTTCATGATAATCGCGATCGCGTGCCCCCCATCCGACATCAGCCCTAAGCCGATAGTGGCAGGTACGGGAAACCCGGGCTTGAACATTTTTGTCCCCAGGTAGGCGCCGATAAATTTTCCGAGTATCCTGACCGCGATGTATATTCCAGTAACCACCAGGATATAACCGGGTTTAAAATTCCAGCCTGCTCCCAACAAGAGGAGCAGAATGATATAGATCGACTTTTCGGAATGAAGGATTTCCGACAGGGCGCGGAGACGGTGGCGGCAGAAGTTTGCCGTGAAAACACCGCAAACCAGACCGGAAATTAAGGGCGAAAAGTGAACCTGGAAGGCAAGCCCGGCACAGAAAATCACGGTTCCGACAATAAATACGAAAAATTCCTGCCGGGAAAAGCGGGTCCTGCTCAGGGCGATAAAGATGAGGGCGGGAATAATGCCCATTATAACCGAGATAAGCAGCCACCGGATCGAAGCGTATAGGTTAAACTCCGCTATTTCCCCCCGGGGAAAAATGCTCATGGCAACGGCGAAAAAGACCAACGCGTAAAAGCCGTCTATCCCAGAAATGTAACGCATTAAATCTAAGAGCCTGCGGTTTTTTAAGCGGTAGTTCTGGGCGACGATAGCCAGCGCGGATTGGGCGGTGCAGCAGGATGAACTTCCCAGCGTTATAACAACCATCATTAGTACGGCCCCCCGGATACCCTGTGGTCGTAAAAGAAAAAACATAAACACCGCAACAAGCAAAAACGTCGATACTGCCTGGAAGGCTGAAATCGTGAAATAGTACACCGGGAATTTTTTTAAATCCCGTAATTTAAACTGAAGTCCGAATAAAAAGCCGATCCAGCAAAGCCCGATAATCAGGAAAGGCTCCATTTTTTTCAGCGCGTCGGTATCGAGAATATTGAAACCCATACTACCTAAAAGAACGCCGATGATGATGTACTCGGTGCCGGTAAAAAGGATGTTTCGGAAGCCCAATGAAAGACGGCGGTTCAGGAAAGTAAGGCGCGAACCCAATACGGAAATAACCAGAAAAATAACGATAGCTGCCAGTGATTTCATATGAGTACCATACTAAATTGATAAGAAGAATTCAAGTTTTTTTTAGCGGCCTCTTTACCTCGAACATTTTATGTCGTATAATAGGATTTTTGGAGGCTTATTGACTATGGTAAAAAAAAAAAAGAAACAGGAAATCTTACCCTTGGTACTTAAAAATGGGATATTCGTTGCCGGTCATCCCCGTAGCGGCACTTCCCTGGCCTGCCAGCTCCTTGAAAGCGCGGGCATCCATTTTCCGTCCGATTTAGGCGCCGATATTTACAATAAGGGCGGTTATTATGAGCTTTCGGTTGCCAAAGAACTGGAAAAAAAATTATTAGATGAAGCCATGACCGATGAGAATACCGGGGAATTGAATCAAGTTGTGAAAACACTCAACGAAACGGAAGGATTAAGCGGTCTGAAGATAGTCCACATACCATCGATATTTTTTTATCGGCACATCGCCAAAAACATACGCGCGGTGTTTATTTTCAGGAATCCGGCAGATGTTAAATCCAGCATATACAGGAGAGGAATTTCCCGGTTCAAATTGGATTGGTTCGATAACAATAACGCGTTGATTGCCGCTTATGAAAACATTCCCAAGAGCATTGTTATCAGCTACGATTCCCTGATCCAGGGAAAAGCGGGAATGAAAAAAGCGTTCATGAAATTAGGCTTTAAAGTAAATATGGATGTCATCAAGCGTGAACATCAAACCCAGAAGAACAGTAAAATCATCATTACCCGGGAGGAGATGAGGCTGTATAAATATCTAAAACAATTGGAAAAGCTAAGTTTCAAATAAAACAAAAAAGCATAAAATAAGGAGTAACCATGCCGGAGCAAGAACAATTGGAAATTTTTGATGAGAATGCGGAAAATCTTTTTTCAAATTTAATCTCTTTTAACATAAATCCTGAAGAAGTTTGTATGGGGTTGGGGATACGGGATGTCAGAGAAGCGAACCTGGTCAATGTCCATACCTATTTGCATCTCACTATACCTCATTTCTTACGATTCGCGGATGCGGTAAATAAGCAGGTCAATATGCTGATCGAAAAAGGAGTGATCTCAAGGGAACCCGAACAATAAAATATAACATTATGATGGAAATCGGCGAAAGTCTTAAAAATGAACGGAAAAAAAGAGGGATTCCATTAAAACAGGTTTCCCGGAAGACCAATATCAGCATTAAATCTCTCGAAGCCCTGGAAGAGGGCGATTATCACCTGATTCCCGGCACCTTTTATTTGAAAAACTATATTAAAAACTACCTGCAGGTTTTAGATGTAGATGTAAACGAATTTTTCGCCGCCCATCAAAACCTCCCTGAAGCTTCCTGTTTTGTTCAAGAGGGTGGAACCAAAAGAGTAATACCGCAACTTCGATATTCAAGGTTTAAGAAAAGGAGCCTGTTTTTAACACTATTTACCATTCTAATCATACTGCTAATTTTCGCCGCCGGCCTTTTTTACCTGTATAAAAAAAACCTGATTCCCTACCGGCCCTTTATTTTTAAAAGCGCAAACCTGCCGGCAACAGGCATAACGATAGATCCCGGAATCGACGAATTCGAAATTGACCGGTCACCGGTAAATATCCGGATCAATTTTACAGACCAATGCTGGACCTTGCTGCGCAAAGGTAACGGAGAACGGGTTGAGAAAACCTATGAAAAAGGAGATAAGTTAACGCTTAAGGGTTATGAGCTATTTCTTTATATAGGGAACCCCGCGGCGGTAAAATTTTACCTGAATGAAAAGGAAGTCACCTATTTCAATACCTTGACCCAGCCGGAAAGACTCGAAATCAACCCGGGAACCTTAGAGAGGATATTAAACAAGTGACCACTTTAGTAGCGAAAAATCCCTTAGTGCAAAAAATCGCCGACGGAAACGCCAACCAAGAACTGCTGGATTTATTTTTGTCCAAACAATTACCCTTTACGGAAGAAGAGTATCTTGAAAGTCTTGTTTTTTTGTTAACCGATGAAAAATTGAAAGATAAATCTTTAAGCCTGCTGAAACATATTTCCGAATCCATAAAGATAAACTACATCGAAAAAAACCAGGCCAATCACCGGGTGGCCTATTTTATCCTTTTAGAAGCCCTGGGAAAGAAAAATTTAAGTATCGTCACAAAGGTGATTCACAACCAGTCGCTGCCCTATGAATTTCTACTCAAAATAGCGGAAAAAGGTGATCTCGCCATGCTTGAGGCACTTTTAGACAACCAGATAAAACTGATTGCTTACCCACAAATAATGGATTTTATGGAGCTCAACCCGGGAATAACCAATTATATCAGGGGAAGAATACAGGAAACCAGGGATTTTTATTTGAAGGAGGGGCTGGCAGAAGAGATCCCCTTAGAAGATATACTTTTCGATGTGAAAGAAATTTTTATCGAAGAGGCGGAAGAGGGGGAAGAAGGAGAAGAATTATCTCTTGAGGTGGTCCAGGAAAAAGCGCAAACCGAATTGCAAATGATAAATAAAATGTCCATTTCGGAGCGAATCCGGATGGCCTTGGTGGGGAACAAGACGCAGCGGGCCATCCTGATGAAATGCCGCAACCGGATGGTCATGAATGCCGTTATCGAAAGCCCCAAACTAACTAAAGACGAGGTTATTGTTTGTGTGCGGAATAAGAGTATTCCCGGTGAAGTCATAAGTAAGATCGCCAACGGCAGGGAATGGACAAAAAACTACCAGATTGTTTTAGGGTTGGTGCAAAACCCTAAAACACCCGTAAAAAAAGCCCTCTCCTTTATTAAGACACTTCACCTCCGGGATTTACAGTCACTGGTTAAAGACAGGAATATAAGCCCGGTGGTCCGCAACCTGGCAACCAATTTTTATCAACAAAAAACAAAGGTCAAGGGTTAGCCGGGTTTATTTAAGATCTTTCAGAAGCGCCGCCACAAAATCCCATATCATGCCGATGGTGCCGATGTGGATTTTTTCGTCCGGGGAGTGAGGATATTTCAACGTCGGACCGATAGAAATCATATCCATACCCGGATATTTGTCGCCGATAATGCCGCATTCCAAACCGGCGTGGATTACTTCAACAACCGGTTTTTTGTTGAATGACTTTTCGTACAACTTGACACTCCTATCAAGAAGAGGCGAATCCATGTCGGGCTGCCACGGCGGGTAACCTTCGCCGCTGTGGGCTTCGACGCCGGCTATCCGGGCTACCGCTTCTATCCTGTCCGTAAGGGCTTGCAGCCGCGATACCACGGAACTCCTCTGGCTGGTTAGTATTTTTATCGCATCATCTTCAATGCCGACATTTGCCAGGTTGTTTGAGGTCTCGACCAGGCCCTCGATATCCGGTGACATGGCCGCGACACCGTGGGGAATAACCAGGATAAAATCGACGGCTTTCCGGGTCCATTCCGATGTTAATATTTGGCCGTAATCGCCCTCGGAAGATTCATTGAGGGTGACGGACAGATCCGGGTCGGTGCTTTTAAATTCACTATTAAAAATTTCGTTGTACCTGGAAACAATTTCTTTCGCCCTCGCCACATCCTTTTCGGGGATAAAAACAACCGAAACGGCATCGCGGGGAATGGCATTATGCGCGCTGCCGCCTTTGATGTTGGCGATTCTTATGTCGATATTATCTTTAATGATTTGCCTCATTGCCCGGGCCAATATCCTGATGGCATTGGCTTTACCCAGGGCGATGTCAATCCCGGAATGGCCGCCCTTCATTCCGCCGGCATTTATTTTAAATTGTTTGTAACCGGACGGGAGGTTTTCACGTTCGATAGGCAGGGATAAATACGAATTAATACCCCCGGCGCAGCCGACCGTAAAGACGCCTTCGTCTTCGGAATCGATGTTAATCAGTATCTTGCCATCGATGAAACCGGGTTCTAATGAATTTACCCCGGTAAGCCCGGTTTCTTCATCTACGGTAAATAACAACTCTAAAGGTGGATGCCCGGTTTCTTTATCGACAGCCAGGGCCATGGCCATGGCGATGGCAATTCCATTGTCTGCGCCAAGGGTGGTTTTATCCGCGGTTAGCCAGTCGCCGTCGAAGACAAGTTTAATCGGGTCTTTGGTAAAATCATGGCTCGAATCGGGGGTTTTCTCACAAACCATGTCCATATGCCCCTGGATAATCACGGTAGGGGAATCTTCGAATCCCGGTGAAGGGGGGACTTTTATCACTGTATTACGCACACTGTCCATTTTGGCTTCAAAATTGTTCTCTTTTGCCCAATCCATCAGCCATTGAGCGATTTTTCCCTCATTTTTTGAACAGCGAGGAATCTTGCTGATTTCTTCAAACCACTTTAAAATTTCATTTGTTTTTTCATGTTCAAATTTCATTACGATCTCCTTTATGACTTAAGTATAAATATAAAAGAAAAAAGAACAAAAGTCAAGAAAAAGTATTGGTTTTATTCTTTTGTTTATTCGTACTTAATACATTTAATTGTGGGATGAAGAAAACGAAGGCTGTTCGGTTTACTCTTATATCTGTTTCCTTAAATCTCATACTATTCAATATTATGAATGTGCAATTCCCACTCTTCTTTTACATCATTATCAACGAGTTGAAAAACGTTTCCGTTCTTAATAGTATAGGGATAGAGTCCCCTGAAATCTCTCTCCGGCAGAAAGAGTGCGACCTTTTCTTTCAACAAGTTACCTTTAAGATCGTAAATGTAAAATTCAGTTTTTCCATCTTCTCTTAAATACCCGTTTACATAGATTTTATTATCTACAACATCCATTCCCCTTATTCTTGGGAAGTAGCTTGGGAATGTGATCAGGCTTTTGAATGCTTTATATTGCAGTCTAGTTTGAGGATCCGTTTTAAAATAGTTATGATACCTTGCTTTATCTTTTTCAGTGACTTTTATTTTTTCCGCTTTATTCTCTATTGAAAACAAATTATCTCCATTGTCATCATAGACAAATATATAACCGTCCTTTCCTCCAGTAATAAAAATCTTGTTATCGAAAAGCCTGAACCAGGCGCCCCAGGCTCCCAGGGCATTTATTTTTCTGCCCTGTTGGAAAAATCCCTTTTGCTTATAGACCTCTTTTATCTTTTTCAGGTTGGAGTCATAAAGGTTTATTGTCTGGTAGTTTGTTTCTGTATCTCGATCACGATAGCCACCATATGAGACATATTTTTTCCCCAGGGGCTTATATACATTCCCAGTACTGGTTGACGATCTCACTTCTTTTACAAATTTTCCATCCCTGGTAAAATAGGAGATTTTCATGTTACTGCCTACTAAAATATTTTCTGGGTGTTCAGGATCCTTTTGAATGCGAACATAACCAGCAAATTCCCGCGGCCCTTCTCCTTGTTTTCCAAATTTTTTGATTAATTTAAAATCCTCTAATGAATAAATATATATTGATGGAAATTCAGTAACTAAAATCTGGCCCTGGTCAACAATAATGTTTCCCGGCCTTTGCAGGTCAGGAAGGAGTACAATTTTTTCAGCAAAAATAAAACCGGCAAAACCCAACAATAAAAAAGTTAAAATATTTTTTTTCATATTAATTTTTCCTTCTTTTATTTATACGCCAATCTACATAAAAATGTTTATCTTATCCTCCTATGGAAAAAAGTGAGGAGGGGCGCAATCAAACAGGCAGCTTAAGGATTATCACTTTCCAGCAGGTCTTCCAGGGTGGCGGTTTTGCGTAAGTTTTTCAGGTTTACGGAAAAAACAATCTTTCCCTTCACGATTCGCCGGTTTGAAATTTTCAATTTTATAGTAATATTCCCGCCGCTTATTTGTATTTCCCCCGGTTTGCCGCTCCCTTTCCCCACTT
>JAGLQA010000452.1 GCA_023137075.1 Candidatus Aminicenantota bacterium | reverse complement strand
GAAGTTGACGTCCCACATTTCCCGTAAAATAGTTTTAAAATCTCCCTGCCAATATTTTTTCTTTTTCGCGTTGATCAACAGGGCCGATTCTCCATCGGTTATCAGTTTGGCATAAACTTTGTTCAGCGGCGGCCCCAAAAAAAGCATCCGGGCCCTGGTTTCGGTAAATTTCAGAAGAATTTTAAAACCCTGTTTACGCCCGGAAGAGATCTCTTTTAAATTGACTTTTATTTTTAGAGAGTGGTAAATTGCGCCGGCAGCCCGATCTTTAACGGGAACCACACGGTATCTTAACTGAGAGCAAAAGGACAGGCTCAGCAGCAGAAAACAGAGGATACATCGTCGCACGATCATTTATTTTTCAATTTTATTGACCTTTCAACTCTTTTAATTTTTTCAATTAATTGTTCTTTGAAATCGACGCCGTTAGCGATGGCTTTTTTATAAATATCGATGATTGTCTTGAAATCCCCTTTCCCCCGGTAGTAGTCCGCAACATGTTCGATTATCTCCGGTTCAAAGGGATTTTTTTTATAGGCTTTTTTTAAATAAATAATGGCTTCGTCGGCCCGTCCCGATTTAAAAAGTATCAGTCCGTAGGTGTCGAGATAAGCCGGACTCTCACCGTCTTGTTTTAGAGTGTAAGCCGATAGCTTCAGTGCCAACTCAAGGTCCCGGTTTTGCAGGGCTAAGTAATAGGCATAATAATTTCCGACTAAAACAGAAAACGGGTATTTTTCCATTAACCACTCTAAAAGTTTTTCCGCTTCTTCGTTCTTCTCCTGCTGAAGATAAACTTCGCACAACTCGATGTAATACGCCTCATCTTCCCCCTTTTTTATGAGCCGGTTTATTAAAGATATCGCGCTGTCGTATTTCCCCCGGTTCTTGTACAGGTTTAAGATTAAAAAAAAGTTCGGCTCAAAGGAAATTTTTTCAACCTCGATATCTTCCGAGTTGGCGAAATCCTCAAACAATTGAATAACCTCTTTTAATTCATCCGGTTTTTCGTTTGATATACGGTAAAAGTTACGCGCTGATAGGAGGGATTTTGCGGTTTTGTTTAAGTTCACGAAGGCAAAAATAATGTTATAGCACTCGTTCAGGGTGAAATTTTTCAGGATTTTTTCATTATCTTTCAGCGATTCGTAAACCCCGGTGATTTCCCGGTTCATGTTCAAACCGGGTAAAATTTGCAGCAGCAGGGAATAATAGATAGTATCCCTGTCCTTTTCAGCGATTTTTTTTAAAACCCGGTATCCCCGGTAATAGTCCTGTTTCCGGTTATAGATGTCGGCCAGGAGTAGTTGTGACTTCAGGTCTTTATTCTGCATCCGGGCCAATAATTTCTCCGCTCCCGCATACCGTTCTTTCGTACATAAGATAAAAGCCCGGGCATAGGTCAGCAAGGAAGAACCCGAGATATCGATCCCGTCTGAAATCTTCAAGAATTTCTCGTTTTCCCCGGCTGCGAAGAGGGTATAAAGATACTTGAAAGATAGTTTTTTATTGCCGGGATCCAATAGGGACAGCTTCTCAAGATAGACCGCCGCATTTTCAAAGTCGCTTTTTTTTAGATACAATTGGGATAAAATATTGAGGATGTGGCTGTTGTCCGGGCTGAATTTCAGGATCTTTTTATGGGCGAGGATTTCGCCCTCCCTATCATCGAGCTTATGATAATTGGCGGACATATTAAAATAGGCTTCCGGTGTCTCTCTCACCCGGTTAGCGAGTTCAAAGTATTCATTCGACTCCTCAAATTGATCGGTCTCGCTGAAAATGACGCCAAGCAAGAAGTAACTGCTGTAAAAATTCCCATTATCCTCTGTGGATAGTTTCAAGTATTCGATTGCCTTATCAACCGATTCCCGGTCTTCCCCCCCCCCCTCGTAATATTCCGAAAAAAGGATGCGGGCATGCAAGTAATTCGCGTAGTAATAACCGGGGTAACTCTCCCCGGCTTTTTTCAATAACCTCACAGCTTCTTTAGGGTCGTTTTTTATATCGGCTAACAGGTACGCCTTTTCCGTTAATATAAAAGGATCGTCGGGATATTTTTTTAGATAAGCATCGATCAAGGTTTCCGCTTTCTTAAAATTCCTTTCGTTTATTAAATATTTAATAACGATATATTCCTCATATTTGCCCTCGCCGGGATCGGCTGCGAATAAGCCGGAGAATATAAACAGGATATATACCAGGATGATTGATTTTTTCATTACATTACCATGATACCTTTTGGAAAATACAATACGCCATTATACCATTAATGCATGAGCATTATCAATACGAGGGCAGTGCCGCGGGCTTGAATTTTGTTCCTTTTTCTGGTATCTTATAAAATAGTAAAAGCGGAGGTAATTGAATGACCAAAATTATCCGGAAGGAAATTTTATCCGAAAATGTAGCGAAATTTATCATCGAGAGTGAAACGATCGCGGAGAACAGGAAAGCCGGACAATTCGTTATTATAAAAATCGGGGAAAAAGGCGAACGTATCCCCTTAACAATCGCCGATGCCGATAAATCCAAAGGTACGATTACCCTGGTTGTCCAGAAGGTGGGAACCTCCTCTCATAAACTATTTAATATGAAAGTTGGTGAGTCCTTAACAGACTTAGTGGGCCCCTTAGGCCGGGCTACCGAGGTGGAAAAGGTCGGCACGGTAGTGGCTGCCGGCGGCGGCGTGGGGATTGCGCCCATGTATCCCATTGCCCGGGCCTTTAAAGAAGCCGGGAACAAATTGATCGCCGTCCTGGCTGCCCGTAGTAAAGATTTAATAATTTTAGAAGAAGAGTTTCGCGATTTTGCCGACGAGATGATTTTAATGACCGATGACGGTTCCTATGGAAAAAAAGGGTTGGTCACCGAGGGGATTGAAGCGGTCATAAAACGGGAGAAAGTGGATATTGTTGTGACCATAGGGCCGGCTGTCATGATGAAATTTGTCGCACTACTAACTCAAAAATACAATATTCATACCCTCGCCAGTTTAAACACGATTATGGTCGACGGAACCGGCATGTGCGGTGCGTGCCGGGTCAGTGTCGGAGGAAAAACCAGGTTTGTCTGCGTGGACGGGCCGGAATTCGACGCCCATAAAGTGGATTTCGACGGCATGCTGAAACGAATGAACGCCTACAAACGGGAGGAGGAAATCTCGTATCAGCGGTACCTGGAAAGTCTCACATAAGGAGTGAACATGCCTGTAGATTACATAGAACTAAAAAAAGATCGAGCCCGGGATTTCCGGGTGGAATTGAGAAAGAAGTTAAGCTCCAAAGAGAGAACGAAAATCGAGCGTGTCGTCATGTCGGAAAAACCTGCCGACGTAAGAAATAAATCCTTTGTCGAAGTCAATAACGGTATTTCCGAAGAAGAAGCCATACGCGAAGCCACCCGCTGTCTTGATTGTCCCACGCCCTCCTGTATCTCCGGCTGCCCGGTTAACATCAATATCCCCGGTTTTGTTAAACAAATCGAACTGGGCGAATTTTCAGAAGCGGCAAAAATTTTAAAGCTGACCAATGCTCTCCCGGCGATTTGCGGGCGAGTGTGTCCCCAAGAGCTCCAGTGTGAAGAGCAGTGCATCTACAATAAAATCAACAAACCCCCGGTCGCCATCGGCAACTTAGAGAGGTTTTCCGCCGATTATGAACGAAACAGCGGTAAAATATCGATCCCTGAAGTTGCCGCGTCCAATAAAATAAAAGTCGGCATTGTCGGCTCCGGGCCCGGCGGATTGACCGTGGCCGGCGAACTGGTCAAGTGGGGTTATGATGTCACCGTGTTCGAAGCGCTGCATGAATACGGCGGCGTACTCGTTTACGGCATCCCCGAGTTCAGGCTGCCCAAAGAGATCGTTAGAACCGAGATTAATACCCTGGAAAAAATGGGTGTAACCTTCGTTAAGAACTTTATCGTCGGCCGGACGGCCACCTTCGGTTACCTGGCCAAGGAGGGTTTCAAAGCCTTCTATATCGGCAGCGGCGCCGGGCTGCCCCGGTTCATGAATATTCCCGGCGAGAATTTAATCAATATTTTTTCTTCCAATGAATACCTGACCCGGGTAAACCTGATGAAAGCCTTTAAGTTTCCCGATTACGATACTCCCATCGTCGAAGCCAAGACGGTCATTGTGGTCGGCGGCGGCAATACAGCCATGGACTCGGTCAGGACCGCCAAACGGTTGGGAGCCGAAAGAGCCATCATTATGTACCGCAGGTCGGAGAAAGAGATGCCCGCCCGTGTGGAAGAGATCAAGCATGCCAAAGAAGAAGGCATCGAATTTTTAAACCTCAACAATCCCGTCGAATATACCGGTGATTCCGAAGGCCGGGTCCGGCAGGTAAAAGTGCAGAAGATGGAATTGGGCAAACCCGATGAATCCGGCCGGCGCCGGCCCGTTCCTGTCGAAGGCTCCGAATACCTGATCGACGCGGACGTTATCGTCGTCGGTGTCGGTGTATCGCCCAATCCCTTGATACCCCAGGCGCTCCCTGAGTTGGAAGTTACCCGCTGGGGCACCATCGTGATCAACGAAGCAAACATGCAGACATCGCTCCCCCATATGTTTGCCGGGGGAGATATTGTCCGGGGAGGCGCTAC
>JAGLQA010000451.1 GCA_023137075.1 Candidatus Aminicenantota bacterium | reverse complement strand
ATCAACGTTTCTTTCTGGCCCTTTTGGTTCCGGCTTTGCAGGATTGTGGATAGTTAAATAATTTGGTAATACAATCGAGACAGAACTCTTCTACTCGATTGATAACTTAATGGGCCTTTCCCCCAGTGTTATCTGTTACAATAATACAAATTTCTATAACTATATTGAAGAACCGGCAAGAGCTAAACTGGCCAATACCTGTCATAGGAAAACTTCAAGAATATGGCAGGAAAAATCTCATGGGTAGGGGCATTAGTACCTTCTCATTATGAAGAACTCATGAACCTGGAATTTGACCATTATCATGGTAATTGGAAGGGAAAACTTTTTTATCGTTGTAAAAGGGACGTTATGGGAATTGAATGTATTATTGTGCTTACTTTTAACAGTGCCACAAAACGAAAGAAACAGCATTACCTCAAAAGGGGGATTGGAAAACTCAAACAGGATATTGTTGAAAAATGGGAAAGTTACATGAAAACACCCACAGCTATTACGCAAGGGATTAAAACAATGAAAAATAAAAGTCGCTACGGGACATGCTTTGAGGTATCCGTAGATGCGTATGAAAAGCAGCTTCATTTTCAGGAAAATCCGGAAGAGATTAAAAAACGTGAAAAACGTTTTGGAAAAAATCTCATCTTTTCAACTATGCTGGATGCGGAAACCGGGTATTTAATTGACACCTACAATGAAAAAATATTATTGAGAGTGATTTTCAACTTCTCAAAGACACCACTATTATTCGGTTCCGTCCTATAAGGCATTGGACTGACTCGAAAATCCGGGCTTTTGCATTTTGTTGTGTGGTTTCAATGACTCTTGTAAGAGTCATGCAATGGATGGCACAACAAGCAGGATACGAAATGAGCACAAATGTGCTTAAGGATGAGCTAACCGATATAGAAGAGGTTATTTATGTTTACAGTTTGAAGGAAGCCGAGAGAATGATTACACAGAGAAGTGCAGTTCAGAACAAGTTATGGAAAATATTTAACCTGGAGGAAATTAAAGATATGTTATTACTACATTGGCTTGAGCTGTTTAGCATTTATTATCAATAGTTTTGACGGGGGAAAAAAGAGAAAAAAGAAAACTCCGGTTAAAGAGTGGATTAAATGGTTTTCTTAGGGGGAGTCGCAAAACGGCCTTTTTTGCCGGCATTTGAGTTCCCCTGCCAAACGTTTCAATTAGTTGGATTTGCATTATTTTATTCTATTCAAGAGGCAAAAATATTTTAGCACACCTACTCCTCGATACGAGGTCTTCCTTCGACTTATCTGAAAAATTTTTAATATCTTCCTCAATAATATATATTCCAAGTCCTTTATAAAAGACAAGTTTAGGGCTACGTGGGCATTTTGTGTTTTTCATGATCCAATCATGTACACTTTTTGCTCTTTGCGTGGAAACATTTCGTATTTGGTTCTTATTACCTTTAAAGCACCCGAAACCATAGATAATTATTCTGTTCTTTAACCCGCAGATATTATTTAGCCTTTGTTTTATTTTCTCAAGTTTTTCCTTTTCTTGCCTCGGAATATAAATTCCGTTAAAATCTTTAAAATCAATGTCAATTATATCATATTCAGATTGAATTATTTCATACTTTTGCCTCGATATGTCATATATTCTCTTGATGGCCTGTTTTATTTCTCTGCTTTTAAATTTTTTTTTGTCCTTTATACTGTAAATGTTGAATTTTTTCACAGCGATTTTTTCGGCCTTGTCTAATTCTGCCATTTCGGAAGTTAGTTTAGAATTATTTGCGTCACTTCTTAAGCTTTGCTCAATTTTATTATGTGTCATAATCTCAATTAACATTTTTTCAAGATCGGTAACCCTATCACTGATTGTGTTCAACCTATTATTGAAGCAACCAACATTAAAAATTAATACTATTGTTAGTAATGAAATGATAAATTTAGATTTCATTTTACTTCTCCTCTAATTTATTTTTAATTTCTTCCAGAACTTGTCGGGCTTCGCTCCCCACAAGCGTATCCGGAAAATTTGAAGCAATTATTGATAGTAATAATATGGCGTCAAAATATTTTCCATTTTCGAAAAAACACTTCACTTGTATAATAATGTTATCAATTTCGACTTCCGGAATCAGTGTCTCTTCCCCTAACATTTCATCTCCATTTCCCATATCACTATCTTTCCCGGTATCCCCTGAATCATAATCTCCATCTGGTAATTCTTCAAGAACACAATCGACGGTTACTCTCTCATTCGGTAAAAATATCTTTTCAATCATATCTGAATCTTGGAAACCGGATAATTTAAAAACAATTTTGTATGATCCCATTTCTACTCGCATTGAGCAAGGGGTTCTTTCCTGTGAGTCAAATCCAAAAGGAACACAAGGATTAATTGAAATTGAGGCACCTTCAAGGGGTTTTATTTTTCCGTCTTTATCTTTTGTAAAAGTCTGGAAATAAACCTGCCCCATCCTTTTGTGGAATCTTAAATGGTCTATTTTTTTGTAAGGACATTCATAAGGTATTTTATATACTTTTTCAATTGGATCATATTCGTATGAAGGTGAAGGCACGACATACCACCTCCCACATCTTACTTTTTTAGTAGTTGTGAATTTCTTATTAACAGGATCATATTGCAATTCATGAATCGTGTCTAAGAAAGATGCCCACTCAGGGAAACCTCTTTTCATGATAAGTTTGTTGGGAATAGTGGTAGAATCTTCATGTACATAAATTGAAAATATACCTTCTTGTGGTTCATTCAGACATGAGATTAGCAACCAAACAGAAAGGATTATAGTAAGTATTAAAGCAGGCCAAAGCAAAAACCTAATTGATTTTACCCTTTCTTTTCTAATTAACAAGAAAATGTTTAAAGAAATTGTCCAACCTAAAAAAGCCAACAGCCATAAAAAAAATAGGATATTCGTCTTATAACTAAATCCCTTATTAATAATCATTCGTCCTATCCATAAAATAGTTGGGATAGCAATAACGGTCAATAAAGCATCTATTGAAATTCTCGAGATACTATCAGTTATAAAACCCTTTTTGATTTCATCATTCCTATACATTGAACCCTCCGTGTATTTTTTAATTTTAAAGGAATAAACTTGCGTTTATTCCTATTTTCCAGAAACAATGCCTTTGAAATGTTAATAATCACCAAAAGGAAAACAAACTTTCGGTTATAATCCAAATAGTTGTGAATATGGTTATCTCTCCCGAAAATTTTTGTGTGATCTCCCCCGCGACCAATATCGCCGGGGCACTTGAGGCCATCGCTTTTCAGACAACTCATTTTTACCTCCTTTTGGGTGCAAGTTTATTATAGTATTAATTTCTAAATTTTTCAACAAAAATATGCAATATATTTCATATTTTATAACATTAGCATTTCATGTTGAATTCCATCATTATATTTCACATTAAATTGGACATGAAGTTGAAATTTTTGCAGAATTATTCTATAATATACTATGATGAAGAAAACGATAACTTTTAGGAGGTCGACTTGACACCGTGGCAGAAAGAAGTATTAAAAAAAATTAAGACCACAATTCCAAAATATAAGGGGTTCTATTCAAACGAGTCAAACCTAAGTCATTATATTGAAGTTTTTAATATTTTGAGAAAAAAGTTTAAAGATGAGCCGTTGGCTAAAGCCGGTTTTCTTCACGGTATTCCTTATGATGAGGTAAGGAAACATTTTTCCGGTTTGCTTGATGAAGATGTGATCCAAATATTAAGAGGTTACGAATCCCTTAGCGCACTTGAAGCACCGGACCCCGATTTAATAAACAATCTAAAAGTTAATTTAATACCCTCTCTAAATGACAACCGGTCAATTTTATTGTATATATATGAAAATCTAAATCATATGGATCCAGATGAGACAATAACAAAATGGACACATCAATTTTCCGAGAGTTTCTCAAAATTTCCTAATAACAACATACCACTATATTTTGTGTCGAGTTTAACGGATAAAAAAAACGCAGTACTTTTATGTCGTGTTTTTTCAAAAATGTCCGAATTAGTTGGGCTGTGGCTTGAACGAAACGTTTTCGATAATCTATCACTCTGGTATAATAATCCTGAGAGGTTTAACGAATTGATCTCTTTTTCCGAGCGAATGAGTGAGAACGGTGGATTATGCGAAAAGATTACACGTATTATTGAATCTGAATTGGATAATATCGATATAGAATCGATAAAATGGTCTTGGCATCATATTGCATCTATTGACAGAGAAATTTCTGTTAATCTTCCAAAAAGTAATTGGCAATCAAATCTATACCGTTTCGGTTATGTGACGAGCATATCAAAAAACTTTGAGGATTGTTACAAGGCCATATTTCGACTTCATAAAAAGTTTGGATGCAGGCACAACCAGTTGATGGATATGCTCTGGGAGCCAACTAAAAATGGATATCGTGCCATTCATACACTTGTGCATGCTCCTTCACAGGTAAGAGACGAATTAAAAGCAATCCCTGTAAGAATAATACCATCAAAATCTGATAGAGAGATAAAAAAACATATCAACAAGCCTGATATAATAATTAAGAAGTTTAAAAAAAATGATAGATGTAAAAAAGAATGGATTATTTCATTCACTCCTGATGGAAGACCAATCAAACTTGTTGCCGGTTCCAGAGTTATAAATTTTGCATTAAAATTGTGTAATCGATTTGTAGCTCATTTAAGAAGTGCCAATATCAATGGAAAGCGCGCCGACTTATTAAAACCTTTATCCCACGGCGATGTTGTTTTTTTAGACCTGGACGATTATCCTCGTCCACTCCCGAATGGATGGGAAAAAAAGGTGCCAAAGTCTACTATAAATCCGATTAAAACGAAATTTAGACGGTATTTTAGACCTGTTTTAATAAAAACAGGGCGGAATTATGTTTTTGAACAACTTATGGAACGAGGTATAAAAGAAGAAATTCCTGCCGCTGAATTGGATTCCTGGGTAGAAACTACGATAAACGAAATGCTGAGTAGAGAGATACTTCCACGATATGAAGGAAAGAGTTTACATATTCACAATTGGTGGTATTTTCAACTGGGAATATTGGTTAGTACTAATAGAGGCGAGAATTATTATTACATTAAAAAAGTTGATGAAAACCTTGCGAAACTTTTTATAATTAATTTGCTGAATACAATAAAGTCGAGTCAGAAGTATGAATTGGATTTCAGCGATGGCAGCTTGAATCTTAATGGTAAATTTGATTATTGTCCCAAATGTGATCCGTCTATAGAAAACGAGGTAAAAGCAACATATAGGAAGGGTCGTATGATTTTCCATCGTGTTGATGCACCCTGTGCGAAAGGAGGAAAAAGGGTTTCCAGACCATTGATAGCTTCTCAGCCCCAATATTTTGTAATTGAGACCAACAATAGGGTAGGTGTAGTAGTAGATATATTAACCATTTTTCGAAGATACGAAATTGATTTATTAGAGGTTATGGCGAGACAATTTGGATTTGCCAGAGCTGTTATAAGGCTGCAAATGAAAAACATCGATAAGGGGCGTATAGAAACTATTTATAATGAAATATATCAACTTAACGGTGTAATACAGGTATTAAAACCGAATGATACGCCTCAACCGATTTTAGAAATTAGTTTTCCAAGAAGGTCATTACATTTTCTTCATAAACCGCAATTTGCTCCTTATATCACCGGGCCGCCTTTAGAAAACGATGACTATTTCTATGGCATGCAAAAAGAGTTGGATGAACTTGGCAACTTATTTAAAAATGCGTGCATGAAAGGGAACAGTAGTGGAATAGGTGCATTTATTCATGGCCCCAAAAGAGTTGGCAAAAGTTCATTGGTGAAATATTTTCTTCGACAAGTAGATGATACAAGTTATCCGAATCGCATGACGTTTTACGTAGAAGCTTCGAGGGGTGCCCCCTGGTCAGCTGGAAGAATAAAAATTAAGAAAAATCTGATTGAAAGAGCACATGCTATAGCAAGAGCTAATGGAAAAGAATTGCCTATTTTAAAAAAATTTAAGATTGAATCGATATTGGATATAATACAAGAAAAATTAAACATCCCGATAATATTAGTTATTGATGAGATGGTTGGCTTAATCAAAGAAAGCTATAGAGCCGGTGAAGATAAAAGAATCCTCAAATTTTGTGATGATATTTTAAGTAAACCAAACCGGCTAATATGCTGGGTAGGCCCAGAGGCTCCTTCACGAAAGCTTCCTCCTTCACTTATGCAAATATTTGAGAGATCTGAATATATTAAAGTTCATCCTCTTAATTTTGAAGATACATTTAAGCTATTAAAGGCGGAGAAATTAGCACCTCAATATAGTATAGAGGTATACAAAAGTGTGGCCAGGAGTGTATTTCGTGAGACAAGCGGGCATCCTTATCATATTTCGCTTTTGGCGAAATCTATGTGGAAATTGGGGTATCGGCCGGAACGCAATAAAACGACATTTACAAAGGAACTATTATTTAAGGCAATCTCTGAAACCATTCCTAATGATATTTCCTTTTTAAGTGTCAATCGAATTATAAATGGGATTGATAATGAAATAGAGAATGAGATATTGAGGCTTTTAACTCATTCTCATTTTGATAAAAAGGGTATGACTAAAGAAATGTTACAGGATGAATTAAGAAATAGAGGTAAACGAATAACCTTAAGAAGAATTATTACCAGCCTCGATTATTTAAATGCAGTAGGTGTTATAAATTTTTTGCTTACTGAACAGAATCAATATTGGCAGATTTTCAGCCCCCTATTAGAAAAATATTTAAAATCTAAGCTTAGTCCATGAGGATATAGTAAAATGAAAAAGAATGTAAATTTCAAATTCAATACATCACGGTTATTTCCAATTTTTGAATACAATATCCAGGAAATCCAGGACCCGAGAAAACCTAAAAATGTTTATATTTTTGCTGGTAAAGGTTTGGGGAAAAGCACATTTCTGGATTTTTTCAGCGAATTATTAAATAATAGAGGATATAAGATTGATCTCCTGACTTATAATTATGAAAGTTATAAAAAATTTTTGAACGTTTCCAATAAAATTGAAGTAAATCGAAATTATGGGCTTCTTATAGATGATTTTGATCATTTTTTTATAGAATTAATAGAAAGGGAGCCAGACCGTTTTGTCCATTTTATAAAAAAATTTGTTAATATAAAGATCAATAAAAAAAAAATAACCGACAGTTATTTGGTCTTGACAGGAAGAACTTTACCTTCAATTTTTTTGAGCTTTATTAATGAAAAAGCAAATTTATTGAAGATGAAGGAATATCATGATCTGGAGGACTATTATTCTAATTTTTTTACGGACCTTGAACATTCTCCCCTATTCCCATGGCATCCTAATTGGGGGAATATTATAGAAGCAATTATGTATTCTTTTTATAAAGATAGGCTAGGCAAGGATGTTATTAAATCCTGGGCAAAGGTCATATGCGAATTATCCGGGGGACATCCTATGCTTCTTGGAATTTGTAAAGAAGAGTTAGATCGACTTGTAAGTATAAAAAAGGAGGAAACTCACGTTCATAAGGGTGTTATGTTAATCTCTTCTTTTGAGGAGAAATTACTGACAAAGCCGGTAGATAAAAAAATGCTATCTTTATATCTTGAAGATATTTTAGTTAACAAGGGATTAGGTATGTTGAGGAGAGTACTTGATTACTTGAAGGATACAACTCAAGATAATTATCCGTTATCTTTGGATTACTTAGTAAGAATGGCCGCTGACCGGGACTACCAACCGGAAAATGCCACCTGTAGAGGAATTCTCATTAATAATGGATTAATTTACCGGGATTCAAATTCCGGCAAATACCAATTGATCAGCAAAATATTGCGTGACACATTAGTAGGGCAGGGATTATCCAAAACAAAGGCTATCCTTCAGTTCTCGTTAAAACCTTCTCAAGATAATCCAGAAGGGAGTGGCGATTTCATTATAATCACAAATGAGCGAGAATTAGAAATCAGATTGAGAGACAGTCAATGGCGACTCATTAAATTATTGTATAAAGAAAAAGGAAAACTTTTCACTTATGACCGTATAAAAGCAGATGCAAAAATTCCGTCATTAGAAGCCTTACGATTGATAAACACAAGGGTCACCCAGAAATTCAAAGAAGCAGGATTCCCGAATTTAATCGAGAATGTAAGAGAAAAAGGTTATATTTTAAATATATAGTCACTAACACTAAGATTCGGCTGCCACCGGTTGAATCTCTTTTTCATCCAGATAAAACAGGTAGGCATCGATATTTTGATAACCCATGTGCCGTATCGCTTTCTTATACTTCACTACCTGGTGCGCGTGCGCGCCGCTTTTTTCACCGGTTTTGAAATCGATAATCATCAATTTTCCATCCTTGAGGATAACCCGGTCCGGCCGTAAAACGCCGTCATCGGTTATGATCGGAGCTTCGATAAATACCTGCTGTCCCGGTTCGAACCACTGCCGTACCGCCGGGATCTCAAAAATTTCGGCGATTTTTTCTTGCAGGATTTCTTTCTCGGCGGACTCTATATCGCCCGCCAGAAGCACACTTTCCAGCACACGGGGCACGTCCTCGATAGAACGGATACGGGACAGTACCTGGTGAACCAGGATGCCCCAATTGCGCCGTTCCGCCCGGTAACTGTCGAAACCCCAAAAATCCACCGCTTTGCGGCGGATGGCTATTTTTTCGTACCACCTGTTGGAAATGAAATCACCGGTCTCTAAGGACTCGATCCCCGGGAGACTCTCTCCGGTTGTCTCCTGCCGTTTCGCAGCGGCCAGTTCTCCCAGGGTATATGCCTGTCCCGGCACGGTCTCTTTGTCCATTAGCGGCACGGCCAATTCCTTCAGCAGGTCATAATTATCGTTTTTCCTCCTATCCTGGGCCAGGATGTAGAGGCAGTCCCCGGCCCGGGTAAAGGCCACATAAAGCAGGTTGATATTATCTATCAACACCTTTTCCTTTTCCTCTTTAAAACCTGTCTTGAAATAGGTCTCCTCTAATAATTTTGTGGTATTGACCGGCATGGCCAGGTTTTGGGGCAGGCCGGGAAGCGGCGTGTCCGGGGTCAGCCAGAGCTGCTTGTCCAGATCGTGACCCCAGTTGGCATAGGGAATAATCACCACCGGGAATTCCAATCCCTTTGCCTTATGGATGGTCATGATACGGACCGCCGGTTTCGTTTCCGGCACCACCATGGAGAAATCGTTTTTGTTAAATTCCCACCACTCTAAGAAAGAGGCAATATCCAAATTGTTTTCCCTGGAATAATCGGAAATAATGTTTAAAAAAGCCTGCAGGTAACCGGCGGTGTTGAAATCTAAAGATTCCTGAAGGTTAAAAATACGCGTGACCTCCTCGAAAACCTCGTATACCGGCATGCGGACCAGGTAATTCCGGCGCCGGAAGAATTCCCCAAGCTCCGGGGTCAACTCCTTATGCCCACCCTCCTGGAAAGCACGGCCGATGGCCGTCGGGTCAAGGGTTTTTTGCGCGTTGTTCAGTGTCAGGAAATAGATAATGGCAGCTTCCGCGATTTTATCTGCCGGGTCCTTAAGATAGGTCAATATATCGATAAAAAAACCGGTTAACGGCACCTTCGATAGTATTAACGAGTCGGGCGATACCACCGGGATGTTGTTCTCGACCAGGTTTTCCGCCACCCTCTGTCCCTCCCTGTTTTTTCTCACTAAAACGGCAATATCGCATAATCCATACCCCCTGCCCCGGCATTCCTCTATGATCCGGTTTACCTCTGCCAGAACGACCTCATCGGTTTTTTTCTCAACCTCCGTGTCGGCGATAAATTGCAGGGAGACAAAACCGCCCTCCCGTCGGACCGTTACCTGGGCCGGGTCGCCGTAGATGCCCCGCAGTAATTGATTGCTCTGCTCAAAAAACTTTTCCACCTTTTCGAAAAAGCGGTTATTAAACACAACGATGTGTTTGTGACTTCTGAAGTTTTTTTCTAAGGGTTTGACCGCCAATTGGTCCGGGTGAATACGGGCGACTATATCTTCTTCCATGATTTCCACGTCCCCACCCCGCCAGCGGTAGATGGATTGTTTACCATCGCCTACCGCCATGTTAAAAAAACCGGAACCCAGGGCATTATCGATGAGGGGGAACAGGTTCTCCCACTGCAGCCTTGACGTATCCTGGAACTCATCGATCAGGTAATGGTTGTATTTTTCACCGATGATGGCGTAAATGAAAGGGACCGGCGACCGTTTTATTATCTCATTCACATTTACATTAAATTCGGAAATCGGGATCACGCCGTTTCGCTCCTTGAATTCATCGATCAGCAATTTGATGCGGTTGATAATCGCCGCTAAGTAAACGTTGTCTAAAACGAAAGCGGCAGTCAATGCCCGGGTGCGGTTCTGCTCGATGTGGGCGCTAATTTCTTCGGAAAGAGATGACAGTCCACCGGCAAGCAGGTTTTCCACAGTTGATCGTATCTCGGCAGGAGCGGATTTAGCGAGCCACTGCGCGTTGGCGAAACGGCTGCCTATCGTAAATTTCTTTATATCTCCCTCTCGCAAATCGGCGCATTTTTGCAAAAATCCGGCCGCTCCTCTCTCTTTGTAGGCGAAATCTTCGATATTTAGACCCGCCTCACCAATCAAATGTAACGCCCGGCCGCCCAATTCATTAAGTCCTTTCACAAAACCTGAGCGCAGCGCCTGCAATTGTTCGATCATGCAGTGAAAATCCACGTTGTCTAAGGCAGCAATCCCCCTCACCCAGTGGCTGTTTTTCTCACTCAGGATATCTTTCTCGAACCTGCGAATATCTCCCTCGATATTCCAGCTTTTTTCTTCCTTAATCCTGGAAAAGACAAATTTCAGGATAATATCGGTGATAAACTCATCCCGCCCCACCAGGGCAAGCAGTTTTTCGATCACATAGGACTCCAACCGTTCATAGTTTAACACTATGCTGAAATTAAGAGGCAGATCGATTTCTAAGGCAAAGGCTTTTATCACCTTGTGGATAAAGCTGTCGATGGTCATGATGGCAAAATCGGAGTAGTTGTGCAGGATATGGGTCAGGATCTGCGAGCTTCTCTCCCTGATATCAAAAACCGGGGACGCCTTCACCTGGCCCATCTCCCGGCGCAGTATGGCCTCTAATTCCGG
>JAGLQA010000450.1 GCA_023137075.1 Candidatus Aminicenantota bacterium | reverse complement strand
GCGGCCCCGTGAAGAGATGAGTCCCAGGTAAGAACGAGTTCGCCGCTGTTCCAGGATTCTCCGAATATAGGCCCGGCGGAATTCTTCGATACATAAGCGGAAGGATAAATAATTACAGTGACCAGCTTGGGGAAAAAATCCGTTTCACGATTAAGCAGCAGCAGGCAGGCCTGGGCGGCAATCAATACTTTCATGGTTTCGGTGACTTCGAGATCATGACAACCGTGGAATCTTTTTTCATGTAGAAACACCTTAATTTTGTTTTTCAATTCCTCGCGCAGGGGGACGGGGAGCTTAAGGTATTGAGGAAAATGCCGGTGCAATATCTTTTCCCATTCGTCCGGTGCAGGTTTTTCCTGGATTTTCAATCTTCTCCGCTTGATGAAAAAGGGCTTAACGTAAAAGATATAAACAGGAATAAGAACAAGTACGGCAAGAAAGCCGACAATAAATAATAAATCCATTAAATCCATTTTCACTTCCTACTATTTATTTGCCCCCAGCGGGGTTGCCGAAGGCGAAGAGAACTATTGTTTGCCCGACAATCGAGGATTGATTCAGCACTAATTTATGTATCTTAATGTCCTTTACTTAAATCTCTGGCCCCATGAATGACAGAAAGAATCAGGACATATTCATCTTCAATTCGATAAATTATTCTGTAGGGATAAAAGAAAATCTCCCTTATATTTTTATCTTTAATCTCAGGTACATATCTTCCAATTTCAGGGAAATCGCTCAATTTTTCAATTGAGGAGAAAATATTATCAATCAATCTTTTAGCATAAAATTTAGAATCTCTGCTAATATAATCGCGTATCTCTTCCATATCATTTAACGCAGGTTCAGTCCATTCAATTTCCATTATTTAACAACCGTTTCTTCACCTCTTCGTGGGGGATGGTTTTTCCTTTTTTTGCAGCATCAAGAGATTTTTCTATTTTTTGTCTGACATAAAACTCGTACATTATATCATCCCAGGTAGAATTATCAGGTAATCGATCTATTAATCGCTTAGCTTCGACTTTGATGACATCCATAATATAATTAAACCTCCTAATAAGTATTATAGTTTTAAATTCTGTTTTGTCAACCGGCGAAAATGAAAATTTGCCAGGTGCGTGACGTTGTTACTTTTTCAATTTATTTCCAGAATAGACGGACAAACAAAGTAAGGCGCCGCCCCCAGAAATTTTCCATTTCAAACCATATCACAATAGAAAAAATCTTGCAAGGTTTTTTGGGTTTGATGAATCAAACCCCTACATCTGGTTTTTCCAGCGGGGGCGCGCATCGAGCTTCGCTATCTCGCACGCCCGAAGCTAGCGCTCCTGATACAACTCTCTCCATTTTGTAAAAACAAAAAATCCTGGGGATTTTTTTCTAAAGCGACTGTAATTTATAAATTGAGAATTTCTTTTGCTCAGGGGGAAAGGGTTTGCGCTAAATAAGGGAGACGCAGTGCGTCTACCCTAATTGCCCACTTTATTTTGTGGTCAATTCCTGGCGAGGCGCACGCCGTCGGGGCGCCAGCGGGCGGACGGGCGGGCGGCGCCGCGAAACGATGCGCGGCAGCGGCGAGCATCGTTGTCCCAGCTACCGCCGCGTATGGCCCGGCGGGTGCCATCTTTTGAGTACAAATCCGAACACCACTCCCATACATTACCGGCCATATCGTGGCAGTTATACGGACTCTTCCCATCCGGGTACACCGTGACCCGCGTTGTTTTACCGATTCCGGACTCTTCCGAATTACATTTCTCCTTATCAAATTCATTCCCCCATGGATATACTCGCCCATCAGTGCCGCGGGCCGCTTTTTCCCACTCCTTCTCGGTGGGAAGTCTCTTGCCCGACCAGTTGGCAAAGGCCTCCGCCTCATAATAACTAATGCCCACCACCGGCTGCTCCGGGTGATTAAATTTAACATTATCCCAATATTTCGGCAGCTTGATCTTATTTTCATCACGCCACTTTACGCCTTTCACACTCCAATACTCTTCCGTATCATAGCCATTAGCTTCTATAAATCCCTTATATTGACCGTTGGTAACCGGGTATATATCGATCTCATAAGGTTTATCTATCATCTCCTTTTGATTGTCATCTCCATATTTAAACTCTCCTTCCGGCACTTTCACCATTCCGCCGATTGTTTTCGGCTTCTTTAACTCTTCTTTTTCTTTTAACTCCTCCGCACTCTCTACGACACTGCTCATGGTGATTAACTGCATCAGTTGGTCTTCATCGCAGTCAAATTCGGTGAATATCTTCCGCAATTCACTTTCCTTTATGTACTCATGCAGCGCAGGCGATATTTCTTTTAACACTTCTTCATCCATTTCAAGGCCGTCCCTATCCTTGACCTTCTCGTTAACCGCCTTTATCGCGTCACGCAGGGTAAAAAAGAACCGGATATTTTTGTTCTCCACGATATTTTTCCGTAACGATGGATAATCGGTGTCGATAATACTCCAGAATATTAAATGGCTGAAATCGATCTCCGTGCCGCGATTCTTTAATAAACCGTACTGCAAATGCAGGTTATTGAGGTAACGTTTTAAGCGCCGGGGATTGTTCCGCATGGCCGGTAAGATAAGATGCAAATACTTTAAAACACTTTCCTCAATATCTATACCGATAGAATCCATGAAGGTTTCAAAGTCCCCTTCAGGGATCTGCGGCAGGTTGAAAGTTACCTGCACAATCTTGTCCATAAACTTTTCCGCATCATCTTTATATATCTCTTTCAAAGCCTTTATGATAATCTCGTTGGCCGCGCCGATCACAAAGATACACCCTTTTTTGTCCATGAAAAGCTTGATCGTCTCCAGCACCTTAACAATCCGCGGGGCCGGGCAGCGATCTAAGTCATCGATAAATATCACCAAGGCGCCTTTTTTATCATCTTGCTCCTGACAATTGAGATAAGTCCAGGTTAGGTCATCAAAAAATTCCTGGAAGGTATCGTAAAATCCGAGCTTATCTTTGTAAGACAAGTCGCTGAAAAACTCATTTACGTCGATCCCGGATACCAATTTAATTAAACTTGCCGCAATTTTCGACTTGTCTATTTTTTTAGTTAACTTCTCGATCTCCGGTTTGCATCTCTCAAAGAAGTTGTCCCCTTTCATGGTTTTAAAGATTTCCTCGATCAGCGCCGACAGGATTTCTTCCTCTTTAGCATACTTCCAGGCCTGGAACCAGACCGTTTTGCACCTGCGAAAATCTTGACCGTCCTTGTACCTTGCCTCATTATCTAAGGAACGCTTGATGTTTTGCATCAGCGTGGTTTTGCCCGAACCCCACTCGCCGTAGATGCCGATTACAAGGGGGGTGTTGTTTTCTTTATATGCAATGAGATCGGCTATGGTTTTGATATAGGCAGCGAAACCGAAACCCACATTCTTTTCCCGAGTTTCCGGGCTGTCACTGATAATCGCAACCGGTTGAACTTCTGTCATTTTACTTCCTTTTTTCATCTTTAATATTTACATCCGTTTTATTCTCTCAGATCACAATGTATATCATAAACAAAAAACAACTTCAAGAAAAAAGTTGATAAACGCACTAAAAAAAGATGCCTTCCGCCGCTTTCGACACCTTGCGGAGCTACTAACAGCGGCAGGCTTGATTATCTTTGTCCGGCAAATACCGGCGCGGGATAAAGGTCTGGTTATTATTTTTGCACTGGCGCTTCATCCGTAAACGATAGGAAAATGGGGACGATCATTCGAAGTTTATTGTCAATAGGGTAGACTGGTTTTTTTTATTTCGCAATCATTTCAATACTGGCCAGGTATCTGCTAGCTTGTAACCTTCAGGCCATGGATCTCTTGGATCAAGCATATGCTGATGTATCCCTGTGATCCATGCACGTCCTGATATACTGGGAATTACAGCTTCCAACTCCCCAACATTGGTTTCAGATTCCAAACGACATTGAAAACGCGACCCAATAATAGACTCTCCAATGTAGTAATCTCCAATATTAAGTATACCTCTCTTTTTCAACACCGCCAAACGAGCTGAGCATCCGGTTCCTGTTGGACATCGATCCAGTTTACCCGGCCGAATAGTGACCGCATTACGCCCCACATAAACACCCTGTTCTTTATATAAGGGGGCCACGATCTGACAAAATGAAAAATGTGTCCAATCGGGATTTAATGGATGGTAAAATCCCAATTGTTCTGTTGCCGCCTTTGTGATTTTAATACCTGCCTCAACTATATCCTGTGCTTCATCCGGTATGATCTTGAAACCCAAAGCTTCCGCATCAACAATTGCAAAACTATCCCCTCCAAATGCAGTATCAACTGTCAGAGTTCCGAGTCCTTCAACTTCAAGTTTTGCATCTAATTTATGGACAAATGATGGCACATTATGAATAGTCATTCTTTCAACTTTACCATTTTGACATGTTGCTACCGCCTGAATCAAACCTCCTGGTGCTTCAAGTATCAATCTCGTTTCGGGCTCCTGCATCGGCAATATTCCGGATTCAAGTAGAACTGTCGCAACACAAATGCTGTTTGAGCCAGACATGGGAGGAGTATCCTCCGGTTCCATTATTATAAATCCCATTTGAGCGGATGGATTCTTTGCAGGAACCAGAAGATTAATATGCCGAAAAACACCTCCTCTGGGTTCGTTTAGCATTAAATTACGAAGGGTTTTATCTTTTGCTATCCAGCGGGATTGTTCCCATAATGTTTCACCTGGTGGTGGCGCTACACCTCCTATAATAACGTCACCGACTTCACCTTCCGCATGACAACTTATTGTATGGATAATTTTTACTGTTCTCATTGGTTTTAAACCTACATATTATGTATAATTTTTCACCTTTTGTATTGCATAACCAACAAATCTTCGTAAGCGCAACTTAATTTAAAAACACCTTGATTATACAAAAAAATATTTTCTTATACAAATCAATATCCGAGGCCAGTATGTATCGAAAATTTTATCATAATCAGGAGAATCAGAGGTCCGGGTCTTGCATGTTAACATTATGTAAAAAGGTAGAAAATACAATTTTTTGGCTCCTCAAGAAAATTTGT
>JAGLQA010000045.1 GCA_023137075.1 Candidatus Aminicenantota bacterium | reverse complement strand
CCTGGTTTTTGTTTTATTTATAGGTAATTATACAACAATTTCGTGAAAAGTTAAAACTCTGCTTTTTTGTTAAGCCCAGGGGGCCGGGGTGGATTATTTGATCCGCAGTGCCGGGTCGCCTAACAGGTTGTAAATGTCCAATATAAAGGACTCACCGCCGCAGGCAGCGTAACTTCTATACGCTTTTACCAGTGCCCGGCCGATGACCTTCTCCTGCTGCTGGAAGAGCGCTTGAAAGAACTTCACGGCCAGGCTTTTGGCTAAGCGATTGTAGGACGCGCCGGTAGGCGCCCACACGGCCGCGGCTCCACCGCCGGCTTTTAAAACCAATGTTTCACCTAAGGAATCATAACCCGGTACGGCAAACCGGCCGGCCACACAGGTCACGGTAGTAAAGAGCGGGAGCTTCTGCCCATTTTGCAGCGCGGACACATCGCTCGATTTTAGCAGCCCTTCGGCGGTCAGGCGGTCCAAACCGGCATGGCCTATGAAGTTGACCAACACAACGCCGCTGTCGATGACCTGCTTCGCCTTTTTCCTGGCTTTATCGATGGTGGCAAAATCGGGCAGGTAAACCTTATTCACCCGGTACCCGGGCAGTAGGTCCGCTAAACGGTCGCTGTCATAGGTGAAATCACCTCCCTCATCCGGGTTGTCTGCCAGCATCAGTGCCCGTCCCGTCCAGGCGCCGCGGGAATTTTCGTATTCAGACATTTTATCGATATAGGATTGCAGTTCCGTGGCAGTAAGTACCGGCAGCCGGCCCACCGCGATTTCCGGCACACCGTCTTCACCCTTCGCATCGCCGAAGCGGTTGTCCGAGGCAAAGAGACCTTTGGGGGTATTCACCATCAGTGGCGGTATTAAGTTGTCGCCGTATCCCAGGATATCTTTATAGTCGTAGGTTCCGCCCCCGGCAAGAACGGCGTATTTAGGGCCGCTGCCGCGCCAGTTATGATAGGCATAAGTCAGGAATGTTTTGATGGCTGCCGGATCGATTATACCGTGGTTGAATTCATCATAAATATCTTCAAGCTCGACGACCATGGCCTCCAACCCACTGTATGAGCGCAGGTCGGCCAGGTTCGCAGCCGCCCGTTCCAATCCCGGGGGAGCTATGACGATATAGTCGGCGGCATTCCGTTTTTGCTTCAGGTTAGACGGTTTATCCACGGTTATCGCAGCCGGTGACCGCAGGCCGTGTGTGTCCAGCACGAAGTAACGGTTCTCCGGAGCGGCCGGTATAAAACTGACCCGGTTCTCTACGTCTAAATAGGCGCCCCTGACGAGCTGCGGCCGTTTCGGTTCGGTTACATCAAACACGCGGATTTTATTGCAGCTAAAGCCCGACACCGTAATCACCGTGCTGCTGTCGCCGCGGCACAGTAGGCGGTTATTTACCGCCCGGTAGTACCGGTAGTAATTCAGATCAATGGAATCCACGTAAAAGATACTGTGGGAAACACCGCTGTCCAATACCCCGCTCACCTCCACGCTGTTTTGCCCGTCTATTAACAGCGCCGGGTCTATGGGAATCTCGAACCGGTGTGTTTTGATACCATCCCAGCGGCATTCACCCAGGTAAGTGCCGTTCAGGCTCACCTTCGCGTGATGATCGGCAGCGGCTGCCGTATCGGTTGCTCCCTTGAGTTCGATGGTTAGATATGCCGAACCGTAAGAAACCGGGCCGGGAACGGAGAAGGAGAAGGTTTTTCCCGGTTCGTCGCCTTTGATGAAGTCCCAGAGCCAGAAATCACCTTCCGGATCGGAGAACAGGGCGGTCAGGGCATAGTGGTCCTCCTCGATATGCAGGGATTCAGGGAAGGTTTCGTTACCGCTTCCCGGCATGGGCGAGCCGCCGTAAGAAAATTGCATGCGCCGGCCCCTGCCGGGTGTCAGCCAATAGATATTTTTATCGGTGTATATGCTGTCACACTTTTCACCGTAAAAATAGAGTCCGGAATTTTCCTTTGCCGGCAGCCAGGACACCTCTTCACCCCGGTTTGAAAGAATAAAATTGTGATTCCCGATCATCCTGATTATTTTATCGTATGATAGTATCCCTGCCGTGTTTGCGATAGCGGCGGCGGAGAGGTAGTAAAGTCCCGTTTCCTTGACTGAAATTTTCAGGCTGCCTTTACGCTTTGACCCGGCTGTGGTTCCGGCAATGGCCTGTTCCTGTTTTTTAGCCTGCAGCCTGGCCTCCTTTTCGGCAGATAGGGGATGGGGTTTTCTGTCGTAGGTGCCGCGCAGGGGTTCCGAAACCGGTTGGGCGGTATTCCATTCCTTTTTGCATACCGTTATTTTGAAGGGGCCGTGGCTGCGTGTGCGGCCATCCGCTTCGACTTCCACCAGCTTATAAGTATAGGTGTTACCATACCGGGCCGCCTCATCCACCATCCGGTAGGTGCCGCCCCGCGGATGGTGAAGCAGGGCAGGCAGCAGTGAGCGATTTACCTTTCGATAGCTGCTGCCGGAATTTTCCCGGTTCCGGAAATTTACCCGGGCGCGCAAATCGCCCCGTCCTGAAGCATAGGGATTACCGCTCATCTCATCGTGCAGCGGCAGGCCGGAACTACTGCTCCGTTTAGCCTTCCGGTTGGAGGAGAAAGCAGAACCGGATTTTTTTCGGCGCAGCAGATAAAATCCCGCTGTCCCTATCTCGGATTCCGTTTGCCACTGCACCACCACCTGTCCGCCTTCTTCGTAGGCGGTGAAGGAAGAGATGACAGCCAGGGTGGGGATATCAGTACCCTCTGTTGCCGCCAATTCGCTCAATGGGCCGAGAGTAAAGGTGGCGCGGGATTGTGTAGTATTACCGGTTTCATCGACGAAAACACCGCCGGTGCCGTTTGCAGCCGGTGTACCGGTTACCGGGATTCTCTGGGCGGAGGAGGTGGGAGTGATATCCACTTCATAATAGAGGGTTTCGGAATTACCGCTGCCGCTGACCGTGCCGGGGTTCCAGGTGATATTCCCCGTGCCGCCAACCGAAGGCTGGGCGGTGACGGATCCCTGGGTTACAGAAGCATTTCCCGCATAGACCGCACCGGAACCGGGAATATTGGTCGTAACCGGGTTGGTGGATGAGAAGGTGATAGAGTAAGGTGTAGGGTTAAAGATGGTGACCGCAACCTTGACCCGGGTCGTGCTGCCTACGGCCGGGGGATTGGGGCCGGAGATATGGCTTAATCGCTGGGCCAGGAAAGGCTTTACCGGCGCGGCCCCGGCATTGGTGGGGAAATAGACCCGGAAGGTACCGGTTTCCGGCTGGTTCGTAGGCGGTGGGTTGGACGCGTTATAATTTCCCATGTAATAGGTGGCGAAATTGGATGAAGCGTTGTAGTAAGAGAGACTGGCGTTCCAGATGCCGTAATCCACAGCCAGGTCGTCCGAATTGAAACCGGACAGGGCCACATTCAACCAGGAAGAAGCTCCCGAACCGTTAAAGCCGGCAGTGGCGCCGAGCCGGGTGGTGTAGCCCAGGGTGCAATAGGTACTGGCGCCGTTGTCCCCGTCAAAATCGTTGGAATCCACGATTCCCCCGGAAGTAATATAGGGGTAGAGTTGAGTGGTTTGCGAAGTAGGGCTGCCCAATTGGCCGACCGGGAGGAAGGATTCGGCATAGATATTCAGTTCGGTACCGGTATTATCGGCGGCGCTAATGCCGTAACCGTTCATATCGTTACCGCTCGTTACCGCCGACGACATATCGGCCCGCACTTCCCAGTGCCCGGACATGGGGCTGTTCACCCGGCACAACCGGCGCCAGCGATTATCCGAATTCGAGGGACCGGTACTGCTGCCGGTGGTGAAATTCTGGGTGACCGTGTTTCCGTTGGGATCGTAGACCGTGTAAGTAACCGATGTATTATAGGAATCAGGGGTCCAATCATGGTTGCCGCCCATACCCACATCGGCATCGAAGATACGAATCACCAACCGGCTGAGACTGGCCGGCACTTCGATATAGTAAGAGTAATAAGTATTCAGCCCCGCAGAGCTGCCGACATAATCTCCATAAGACAGGGGTGCCCCGGAGCCGAGTTGTTTGAGTAATTGTCCGGTTGGGGTAGCGGCAGTGAAAGTAAACTGCGGGACCAAAAATAAAAGAGCAATAAAAAACCAAAGGAATCGGTTAATTATCGAATTATTTTTATTATATTTTCTCGATTTTTTTTTAACACTAAAAGATACCATTTAAACCTCTATTTTATTCATTTTTTACAAATAATTACAGCACCTTTCGTGCCAACCTACAAAATTTTTTATAAATCCTTTGCTAAAATATATGTATACGCCTGTTCCGGCTTTTCCTGAGGCAATATTTTCCTTTTGTCTGCAGGCGCTATTTAACACTTTTTATACTAAAAAGTGACAAAATTTGTCACTATGATTATGTTGATACCGGTAAATAAT
>JAGLQA010000449.1 GCA_023137075.1 Candidatus Aminicenantota bacterium | reverse complement strand
GTCGTTGGGGGTGACCGCGTCGATGCGAAGCCGGTAGTTTGGCGATACGGCTGTCACATCCGGGTGTTTTTCCAATTCCCGCACCATCTCCATGGTTGTGTTCACTTTGGATATCAAATGAGCATGTAATTGCCCGTTAATCCTGGAAATTGCCTGGTAGGTTCTCTCTACTTTTGCCGAAATAGCAGATGCAATCGCTTGAGCAGTATTACTTTTTACCCCTTTTTTAAACATAACCAGGACTTCCCCTTTCGCGTATTCAGGCGCTGGTTTACTGCCTGAATTCCGGCCTAATTTTTTTGCGTCAATTTTTGCTGATCCGTCAGGAATCACGGCCTGGGTTAGGAACGTGAAAACGAATGCAGCAAAAAGCGACACAAACACAACAAAAATTTTCCTCTTTAAGAGGGATTTGACTTTCATGTTTACCTCCTTTTAATTTGATTTTATAATTTATCTTCAATTATATATTAGAATAAAAAAATGCCTTCGCCTATCAATTTGGGTTCAAAATGATATGAAAATGCGTTCACGAATATAACAAAGCGTTCACGAATATAACTTTCCGTTCAAAATTACGATTTTTCGACAATCGAGACGCAAAATGCCGCGTCTCAACCGGTCATCTCTCCGTATGCGCTGCCTGGTATTCGCTGGGCAGTTGAAGAAACTTCTTTTTAAAACATTTGGTGAAATAGGCGGAGCTGGAAAAACCGACTTCCAGCGCCACTTCCAGGACCGAGACGAATTCCTTTTTTAATAACTCAGCCGCCCTATCTAACCGGTAAGAGCGAATAAACTCGGTGGGATTCTCCCCGCTTATCTCATGTATTTTGCGGTACAGGGTAGCCCGGCTCAGCTTGAGTATCTTACATAACCGGTCCACGTTAAAATCAGCGTCCGATAGATTTTTGTCCATGATATCATTTAGTTCCCAGGCAAATCTTTCATCCATCCCGGGGGGCGACAGCAGTTCCGGCTGCGGGTGCAGCCCCAGGTCACCTATTCGCCGCCGTTTCTGTCTGAAAGGGAAGTAAAAAAACAGCGCCGCGGCCAGCAGGAGAAAAACCGCGAGAAAAAACAGGGAAGTCCGGTAAAAATAGGGTTTTAAATAAAAAGAGAAAGAAGCCGATTTCTCGCTCCATATCCCGTCGGGATCACAGGCTTTTACTTCAAAGGTGTATTCCCCGGGTGAAAGACCGGTATAAATGGTACTAAGAATATTTTCCCTATCGACCCAATCACTGTCATATCCTGCCAATTTTAATTTATACCTGGTTTTATGCGGATTGATGAAACTGATTGCCCTGTAGCGAAATTCCAGTCTTTTTTTCCCGGGAGCTAATGTTACAGGTTTGTCTGCCCTTGCGCCGCCCATATCAATGGGCTCTCCATCCACTATAAAACCCTCAATAATGGGCGGCGGGATGTTATTCGCGGTCTTAGAGGCGGCTCCTTCCGAAAATCGATCGGGATCGATAACGGCAGCTCCCTCGATGGTGGGGAACCAGAACCTTCCGTCCCGGGTTTTACATCCGGTTCCGGTGCACCAGCGATTTTTCATGCCGTCCTGTTCATTGTAGCAATCGGGGTGAACCTGGGCGATTTTCCCTTCCGCGAAATCCGTTAATTCGTTTTTTCGGATACGTGAAATCCCGTTTCGACCGGCCAGCCAGAGATACCCGCTCTCATCTTCGAGTATGGCATACACATAGTTTTCAATTAAGTCACCGGCCGTCGTATACAACGTGGTCTGCCCGGTTTTATTCTCCCGGGTTCCGGGGAGCGGGAAAGAAATCCGGATAAGGCCGCTGCTTGTGCCGAACCACAGCGTTTCTTCGCTGTCCTGGTAAATACAGTAAAAATTTTGGCCCGCTATTTTAACTGGCAGGTTATAAATACTGAAAACACCGTCTCTCATAAAATTGAGACCCGTATCCGTGCCAATCCAGAAATTCCCCCTACTGTCCTCAAAGATACAATCGATATGGTTGCTTAAGAGCCCGTCTTTCGTGGAAAATACGGTAAACCTGCCGCTGCGTTCATCGAACCGGTTCAGGCCATTTTTCGTTCCCACCCAGGTATAACCCCGGCTGTCCCCGGCTATGCAATTTATCCGGTTGCCCGATAATCCCTCTGCGGTTGTCAGGGCCGACAACTTGCCCTTTTTAAACCGGTATAGTCCTGTCAGGGTGCCGATCCAGAGGTAAGTCCGCCGGTCTTCGAAAAGCTGTAAAACGTTCTTCTTAAAAAATCCTTTACCGGTAACCGGCACAGCGGGCAATATCCCGTTTTCCAACCGGTTCAATCCTTCCTTTGTCCCGATCAAGAGATTTCCGGCCCGGTCTTCATAGATGCAATTAACAAAATTGTGGGTTAGTCCTTCCCGGCCGGTGTAGTTAATGAATTTACTATCTCTTAATTGAAACAAGCCGCCATCGAGAGTTCCCACCCAGAGAATGCCTTCCCTGTCTTCGTATAACGTACTGACCGGCCCCCAGGCCTGCCCGTCTTCCACAGGTAAGGTACTCGATACGCCATCCCTCATCCGGATCAGTCCGCCCTCTTCCATTCCGATCCAGAGATTTCCCGGACGGTCCCGGTACAGGGAGTAAATCGCTTTGCGGGGAATTCCCACCTCCGTACCGTAGGCGGTCAGCACCCCGTTTTTCATGCGGAACAGGCCGATAACTGTGCCGATCCAGAGATCTCCTTTGTCCGCCTCATATAGACAGGTCATATGATAGTAGGGTAATATCTCTTTAGTGACGCGGCGTTGAAAATTTCCCTGCCCGTCTATTTTTACAATCCCGGAGGTGGTAACGACCCAGAGATCTTCCTCTTCGTCTTTGTAGATGGACTTCACCCGGTCATCAGGCAGCCCGTCTTTTTTCGTGTAGATTGTGATGTTATCACCCCTCAGGCAGGCGAGCCCGCTGGTGAGACTGCCGATCCACAGGTTGCCCCGGCGGTCTTCATTGATGGCTCTTATCTTATTAAAGTGGCCTTGCATTATTACCGGGTAGGTAAAAAATTTACCGTCCTTATAACGGGTGAGTCCACCGGAGTCGGCGCCGATCCACAGGTTGCCCTTTCGATCTTCATACAGCGCACTGATCTCATTGCTTTTTAATTGGGGGGTTTTGCTCTTATCATACAACTCGAAATGTTGTCCGTCAAAACGAACCAGTCCGGCCGATGTCCCGATCCAGAGATACCCGTCTCGCGTCTGCCGGAGGGCAAAAATAGAATTCGCCGGCAGGTCCGATTCCATGTTAAATGCTCTTATACTGTATTGGCTGACCGCCCTGTCCGGGTCTAAGGCCATTAAAAAAAAGGGCGCCCATAGAAGTAATAAAAGGGGAATGATAGTAAACCGTCTAAAAAGCAATAAGAGCAGCCGTTTCATATAGGAAATTCTAACCTAAATAATCAAAAAAATCAAGCCCTCGGTTACATACTGTCCCTGCGAAACCGCGATAGGGCATCCCTCACGATTCCTTCGAGCCGGCAGTGGCGGCAGGAAATTTTCCCCAGGGAGCCGGTGGAGTAAGCGGCATTCACCGGGCAAAGAGCGCAGGTATCCACCTCCGGGCAGAGAAAACAAAAATTTCCTTCCGCGCAAAAATAATCCTGGCGGAGTTCGGTATAATGATTCAAAATTTTCGGATAAAGGGTTTTGTAACCGATCATAAAATTTCTCAGCGGACCGAAGGCAAAGTCCCGGTAAGCGGGGCTGTCTTCTCTGCCCTTAAAGTAGTCATGGAAAAGAAAACATCCCCACAACTCTCCCGCGGGTGTTACAGCCATCCGGTTTCTGCCGGCATAACAGCGGAATATGCCTTTTTTTCCGCCACTTTTTTTTTCAGCGGTCCGGAAATTTTTTACCGGGATGGTTCCCGTTTTTTTAAAATAGCGCACTAAAAAATCGCCGAGTCGCCGCAGTTCCCTTTTTAGTATATCTTCCTGGGCCGGGTCCCATTCTTCCATGTGGGAAATATTAAGGGTTATTTCCGGCCCCTTCCGCTCGATAATGTAACGCAGCGATCCGGATAAATCGCCAACGGTTTGCGGCGAAAACACGCTGTTAATTTCGAGATGAATGCCCGAACTCTGCCGGAGACGTTTCATCTGCCGCAGCGTTTGCACAAAGGTGCCCTTCTTCCTGCCCTTATCCTGGGCCAGGCCGTCAAAGCTCAACAGCACGGTAAATTTATGACGACTGAAAAATTCGAGCATTTTTTTGGTCAACAGGCTGCCGTTGGTGGTCAGGCAAAATTTTATTTTTTTATTTTTCCTTTTGTTTTTTTCTAATAAAAGCAGGACGGTATAAGTTATTTTCTCATAGGCCAGCAGCGGTTCTCCGCCGTAAAAACCGATATGGACGTCTTCCTTTTCACTTAAGAACGGATAAAAAACCTCCACCGCTGTTTCGATGGCGATATTTTGTATGGTCTTTTTTTCTTTCTTTTGCACACAGTATGAGCAGTTGAAATTACAATCATCGGTGACAATAAATGTGAGATTGGTTAGTTCCATTTTCGACTCTCCCTGAAACAACGGTTTTTTTTCGATACGATAAGATGTGCAGGCGAAGCGTTTATTCCATATAAACGCTTCGCCTTTCTACCTCGAGAAAGGTACTACCTAATCCCCCTGAGAATCAGGCAGTTCAACCGATCACACCGGGATTTCCGTCTATGCGCGGCACGTCGTGGCAGTTGGGATCCGGCGTCGTACCGCCGTCTTCAGAAGTTCTTGTCCCGGCTGTGATTTTCTGCAGTTGGGAAAGGGCCAGAACCGCCAGCCCCTTTTTGCCGCTCATAGAGGGCGCTTCCTCGATAAATTCCCGTAACAGGGAATAACATTTTTTTAAGTTTTTGTCTTTTAACCGACTCATTTTATACCTCCTTTGGTATATTTTATCCATTTATATTAATGGTTCCGACTCAGCCTCCGCCCCTTCAACTCTTTCAGAAGCCGTTATTATTATAGTATGGTTTTTGCCGCAAAGCTGGTAAAAGCGAATCAAAAAATGGTAAATCCGAACCTCTCCCGGGAATCACAGCTTTTTTT
>JAGLQA010000448.1 GCA_023137075.1 Candidatus Aminicenantota bacterium | reverse complement strand
TTTGATATACACCTCCTCATATTTTTGTCACCCTGTATCAATCGTTTCGATACATACTGTAGGGGCGAGCCGGAGGTTTGCCCCTGCTTGGGTTTACTTGATATTTTTGTGAAATTACTTTAGAATGTGACATGAAAAAACAAGAAGGTAGAAATGTCTGATTTTAAAGAAAACATCCTTGTGACTGGTGGAGCGGGGTATATCGGCAGCCATGTCGTTAGAGACTTAGGAAATGAGGGCTTCTTCCCTGTAACCTACGATAATTTATCTACAGGCAATAGGAAAAGTGTTTTATGCGGCGATTTTGTCGAGGGTGATATCGCCGATTCCAAATTACTGGAAGAGGTAATCGAAAAATACGGAATAAAAAGTGTGATCCACTTTGCCGCCTCTATCGTGGTAGAAGAATCGGTGAAAAAACCCCTGAAATACTATGAAAACAATTCAGTAAAAACCTTTAAGCTTATCAAAACCTGCGTGGAGAAGGGCATCGAAAATTTTGTTTTTTCTTCCACTGCCGCGGTATATGGTATACCGGAAAAAATCCCGGTAAATGAAGAGTCTCCATTAGTGCCCATCAATCCCTATGGGAAATCGAAACTATTTACCGAAATGGTGCTAAAAGATGTTTCCGCTGCTACCCCGAATTTTAATTATATTGCTCTCAGGTACTTTAACGTCGCCGGCTCCGATCCCCAGGTGAGGATCGGTCAAAATTATCAAAAACCGACTCATCTTATTACCCTGGCCTTAAGAGCAGCATTGGGCGACTACCCGCAGCTAAAGATATTCGGGACCGACTACGATACCCCGGACGGAACGGCCATAAGAGACTATATCCATACCGATGATCTTTCGAACGCTCACCTTCTCGCCTTAAACTATTTGAAAATCGAGAAAAAGAGCGCTGTTCTAAACTGCGGATACGGCCAGGGAAGTTCTGTCCTCCAGGTGGTGGACACGATAAAAAAGGTAACCGGCATAGACTTTAAGACCGAAAAAACCGCGAGAAGAGGGGGGGATCCCCCGGCTTTGATTGCCGATTCCCGGTTAATTAAAGGAATATTGGGCTGGGAGCCGCGGTTTAATGACCTCGATTACATTATTAAAACAGCTTACCAATGGGAGAAAAAACTTAAAGAAAAGAAAATAGAGAGGTAATGAAAAAAATAAAAATTCTTTTTATATTGTTCTTCTTTTTTATATTAAGTTTAAACCTATTTTTACAGGAGCAAGAGAAGAAAGAGGAACCTGTCCCGGATGAGACAAATGAAGTTGAGATCGACACCTCGCAGAATGAACGGGCCCCGGTGGTGAAATATATTATCGATGCCCGGCTCTTCCCGGAAAAAAGCCTGTTGGAGGGCACCGAGATACTGACCTGGGTCAATAAATCCCCGGTCCCGGTAGATAACCTGCGCTTCCACCTATATTACAATGCCTTTTCCAGCCCGGATACCACCTTCTTCCGGGAAGGAGAACTTTACAAAAAAACGGAGAAAGAATTACGGGAACTGAAATTCGGTGGTATAGAGATCACGCGCATACGGCTCATCGGCGGTGACGAATTGACCGGGAATATACAGTTTGTTTCACCCGATGACGGTAACGCAGCGGATAAGACCGTGATGCAGGTAAACCTGAAAAAAACCGCCGCGCCGCTGCAGCGAATTTCCCTAGAAATCCGTTTTGAGTTGAAAATCCCCGATTTAATTCCTCGCTCACGGACAGGCAAAGCGGGGACCTACTTTTTTATGGGTCAATGGTTTCCCAAGATCGGAGTACTGCGGCAGGATGGCCAGTGGCACTGTCACCAATATCATCGCCTATCGGAGTTTTTTGCCGATTACGGGGATTACAAAGTCAGCATAACCGTCCCGAAAAAATTCGTCGTGGGCGCAAGCGGTAATTTAATCAAAAGTGAAAAAACCGGCAGTGGTGGGGTGACCTATTTTTACGAAGAGACCAATATTCACGATTTTGCCTGGACAGCTTACCCCCGTTTTAAAAAGATCCTGGAGAAAGTAACGTTAGCGGGAAATCCCCGGGAAACGACCATCGAACTACTCCTGTCACCGCGCCACGGCGGGGCAAAGCAGCGTTATATAAAGTCCCTGAAATTTGCCCTGGATTTTTACGCGAAACATATATTCCCCTATCCCTATAAAAAGATAACCGTCGTCGATCCACCGTTAAAGGGTATGATGTCCGGGGGCATGGAGTATCCCACCCTGATTACCCTGGGCCATATCGGTTTTTTGCCGGAATCCCTGAAATTTCCCGAACAGGTAACCATCCATGAGTTCAGCCACCAGTACTGGTACGGGATTGTGGGCAGCGACGAGTTCCGGGAAGCCTGGCTCGATGAGGGTGTGACCACTTTTTTCGAGATGGAAATCTTAGACGAATATTTTAAGAACTCGCCATCCTTTCTCGATTCGAACCTGGTCAAGATCGACTATTGGGAATTTGTCCGCCTGCGTCTCCTTTCCCTTCTCCCGGTAGATAAACCGGGCCAGTACTCCTGGGCCTTTTTAAACAGTTCCCAATACGATAATAATGTCTATGCCAAAGCCGGTCTGCTGCTGCGAAGCCTGAAGAACCATATCGGTAAAAACAAAATTTATGATTTTTTTAAATTCTACGCTGAAAAATACAAATTCAAACACCCCACAACCGAAGATTTCATCGAGACCTTCAACGAATTTATGGACGAGGATTTCACCTGGGCATTTGAGCAATTTATAAAAAGTGAAACCGGGCTTGACCATTCGGTCTATTCGGTAAAGGCCGCGGTTGTCCCTTCCCGGCCGGGGATGTTCCGCAGCGAGGCGGTTTTCCTGAGGAAGGAGGGATATTTCCCGGTGGAATTAGCAATTCAGCTTGAGAACGGCAAACGAATTACTTCCTTCTGGAAGAAGCAGGAAAAATGGAAGCGCTTCGTGACGATTAACGCATCACCGGTTGATTACGCGGTTATCGACCCGGAATTTAAGGTTGTTTTAGATAAAAATTTCTTAGATAACTCGAAGGTACGTAGGCCCGGGCGGTCAGGGATTAAGAAATTGGCTTTTAAATTCGGTTCTTTCTTCCAGAGTTTGTTGGGATTTTTGATATTTTAGAGAGTGCGGCATGGAAATGATTAATACGATTAAAACCTTTATCAGCAGTGTAAACATGAACAATATCCGGGCTGCCCTTTATGCCTGGTTGTTTAATTTCTTTTTTTCCCTCATTGCCTATTACGGTTTTTACAGGGTATTTTCCTCGGCCGCCGGGGATTCGCTACTTGCCGGGGAGGCAGGCAGTCGGTATGGCGTTTTCAATTTTCTGATCGATACCTTTTACAATTATAAAGGTAGTCTGCCGCTTATTTTTTCCCTTCTTTTTTTGCTCACCCTGTTGTTTGCCCTGGTGTCCGTTTTTTTAGCCGGGGGTATCTACTCGGTATTAATCGAAGAGAGGAAAGCCGGTTTCAGCAATCTTTTATATGCCTCGGCCGAGAGTTTTTTTTCCATGGTAAAACTACTCCTGGTAAACATCCTGAACTGGGCAATCGCTCTTATAATACCCGTGTTTTCCATGGTTTTATTCTGGCAGCCCGGTATTTTAAAGGTAAACGAGACCGTAGTACCGGTTTTCTTTTTTGCCTGGGTTACCGTGTCTGCAGTGATTTTGATATTTTCCACGGCCATATACGATTTTTCCCGAATCTCCCGGCTGCAGGAGGACAAAAATTTCCTCTATGCCTTTAAAAAAGGGATCATCTTTACCTTCACAAACAAGTTAAATGTTTTGCTCCTTTTTTTACTCTATGGAGCAGTCCTATTGATTCTTTTCCTGGTTTACTCGGCTGTCAGCGGGCTTTTGACAAATGCGGCCGACACGATATTTATATTTATCCTTTTTCAAATTTTTATGTTTCTACGATATTACCTTAAAATTGTCCTCATGCACGCCGAGGTAAAAATAGCCGAGGACCGCTTCGAGGAAGAATAACTTACTTTTTTGCCAGTACATGGCGGTATTGAGTAATAAGTTTGTGCTTAAAACAAAGAAATTTGCCTTTAATCAATGACAAGTTGTTGGTATCTTCTTTAAAATTTTATTTGTATTAAAAAAATCAGAAAAATGAATTTTTGTTTTCCTCATATCATTAAGATCAACTACTCCCCCTTTAAAGTCGCCGCTAAAAAACATTATGACCCCTTTGCTATAAATCAATAAAAATGATCTGAATCCATCACTACCATATCGGATTGGAATTGCATCCAGGTATAGCTCTTCCCCATCAATTAATTCTTTCCACAAAAGTTTGTATCCAGGTAACTCTAAAATTAACTCCGGGAAAAGTTCCTGGATGATATTTCTGGTATTTTTTGGTAATATTAAATCATCTTTTTCAAGAACAAGACTGCTCAGAAGAGAAGCCGCAGCCAATCGGTAAAGTAATTTAGCATTCCGGTATTCGTTTTGATAAGCATAATTATCTTTTTTTTTATTAGATAAAAATTCCCTCACCTTCTGATTTTTCCGGTCTATTCTGATACTTAGAGTTTTCAAATAGTCTTGGATTGCCTGCTTCTGAGTTTTATTCACTAATCTATCCTTTGATAGTTGGCAAAGGTGAAAAACCAATTCTTCACCATTCTGCATACCTGATATACCAATGAACTCGATTACCCTCAAAAGTTGATTTCCACTTTTCAATGATATTTTTTGGGTGTAATTATTTCTACACAATAAGACTCGTATGAAAACTATTTGGCCAATTATTAGTGAAATTAGTATAGTTTTATTAAATCTCTTAGTTTTTGTCATTTTATTTCCACTGATTTACTTATTTATTTCATAAACCTAATGATATAACCAGATCAGGTGTTTTGCCCCTATCATCTTTGGTGTCTTTTCCTCCATCATCCACCCGGTTTATACCGACACTGTAGATGATCTTTTTCTTTTCATTATAGAGATAGGATTTGCCTGAGAAGGGATCAATGGATTTATAATTATCCAATGTTTCAAGAATTTCAGAAATTGGTTTCTCAGTATTAAATTTCAGGTGAAACTCAGTACAAATTCTTAACATGTCAAA
>JAGLQA010000447.1 GCA_023137075.1 Candidatus Aminicenantota bacterium | reverse complement strand
CGGAACTTGGCTAGAAAATTATACCAATCTACCTTGTTGGGCCAAAAACCAGCCGAAAGTACACTAATTGGTGCAAAAGGAGGTTCTTCACTAGTGAGAATCTCCTGGATCCCTTGAGTTGCATTTAAAAACTCAAACAGAATGGGATTTCGCATACTTATTTCCTGTTCCTTTAGAGGCGTTAATCCGTTAAGAATAGTTGAAAAAACTGTTTTAGGGCAATCCTTACGGTTCATTATAAAGACCAGAGCTTTGAGTGAATGATTTATCATCCTGAGGGAAACTGCTTTGTTAACCAGTTGACGGCTACTTCTGCCTAGTTTACGGTAAAACGAAATCTGTTTTAAAATACCCTGTATGCCGTCATCCCATCTATCATCCAGTACGTTTAGTATTTGCCTGGCAGTATAAAGATTTGTTGCTTTGATAACATTGACCAAATGAGGAATCGGATAGGAATAAGTGGGAAGAGAAAAATCCTCTATTTTTTCTGACTCTAAAAGCTGCCGGTATCTTTGCATAAGAACCTGGTTAGAGTTTAAAAACTCCTCTATTTTATCCTTTTCTGAGTTTATTTTTTTTAAATTTTCAGTAAATTTGTAGATTAAACCAGTTTCTCCCTTAATTTTTAGTTTTTTATACAAATTATTGTGGATTTTGGCCCTTTTGTGAATCTCTTTTGAGCCTAAACTCAGTAGCCCTGGATCCGAAAATTTCCGTATCTTTGTGAAAACTTCCGGGGAGGTAATATCCATATTTGTAGGATAGGAGAGGGCCATCAACAGGTAATAACCGTTATCCGATCCAAGGGATGTCTGAACCAGATCATTCATAGTATATACACCCTCAGGTTCCGGGGCATCAAAGAGGTTGGTAACCACAAAAGCGATGATAAATACCAACAATAACAGGGTGGCTAACAACGATAATTTAATTAACTTTTTTTTCATTGCTATCTCCTTTAATAAATACTATTTCCTTTGAATGGAGCGGATAATGTCTTCACACTCCTCTTCATTAAACCTGTTGCCCAGGGCTGTGTAGAGAACCTCCCAGATGAAAATTCCGTATTTATAATGGTAGATCAAACCTGTCAATTTTTTTTTCTTCCAGGTATATCCATAGGTAAACCATATGCCCTCTACTCCCGGAAAGTGTTGGCCACTCTCTATCACAACCAAATCCGGATGATCCTTCCTCTCACGGATCACAGCTTTGCGCTGGTAATCAGAGGCATATTTGTCTTTCTCACTTATTTCCACCGAGACAAACAGGACTTTTTCAATCTCAAAGCTCTTGGGAGGCCTCCAGGTGAGATCTAATCGATATTTTGGATTTTTGTACGGTCTAAATCCCGGGGGTACTTTAATGGATAAAAACATGCCATCACTGTGTTCTATCCAGCCCCGGGCATCTTCAAGTGTTTTAACCGCTTTTCTTATGGATTCTACTGCCTTATCCAAAACCAACCGGTATCTCTTAGCTTCCTCAGGGGACAAAGTGGAGGGTCCGGACGAAAGTTTTCTAGTAGCTTGACGCTGCATCATTCCCTCCCGGGCCAACCATAGATGCTTCATCAACCCAAAGGGAGATTTTGTGGGATCACCTTTACCGACATACCCTTCAGCAAGAAAATCCTTTTTTTCTCTACGTTCATATGGAGACGTGACACCAATATTGGACGGAGTTACATAATCTTCATATTTTTTCAAAGCCGTCTCCAGCCATTTTCTACCCTGTTGGTACTTTTGTAATTTTGCTGCATTACCACTTTGGTTCAACTTCTCTAATAGCTGGTTCAGCTTGTACAGGGCACATCTGGCCTGCAGTCCGGGAGGAAGGTTTTGGTACTCTTTTTTCAGATCTGATACATTCGAGGATTGTGAAAATACCAGGATCGATGGTATTATAATGAGGATTATAAAGCCCAGACGGAGTTTCTTTTTAGAAGATCCATGCATTATAGCCGATATAATTGTTTTAAAAAATGTCATTTATTTTCTCCTTTTATTTTATTCATAATATTCTATTGACCTGAGAAGTATTTCAGTTTTCCCGGTCAGCTTCTCAGAACGAATCATCTTGAGCCAATTGCCCATATAATCATATTTTAAATATTCCAGTTGAAAATGTATTTGTAACTTGTTATCGACGGTTCCCTTTTCTTCAACAACTTCCCCCTTTTGGGAATATCGGAATTCAATTTTTACAATTTTTTTACCATACCTGTCAAATACTTTTCTATACTTGAGTTGGTTATTCCGGTTGTAGGTATATTCTTCCTGACGGTAAAGGCTGCCGCTATTATCGTAAATCGCCAGCACATCAATATCACCATTTTTATTATAAGCATAGCAACTCAAGGAGATCAAGACTCCCTTCGAATCGTAAAGTTTCAGCCAATCCTTACCGGTTTTATAGTCCTTTTTCATTACATCTCTTACCCAGATATGACCATTTTCATTGTAGTGTTCAGTGGAGTATTATTGACCGTCAGCAGCAAATACCATCTTGAAATTCAAATTTCGGGAGATTTTATCAGGCAGCCATTTCCCTCCTTTTTTAACGGCATCATAGCAATCTACTCCAAGCACCTTTACTTTCCCTTTTAGTTTCTGCAGTTTCCATTTACTGGTACCGGCGTAAGTGAAACTAACGCAAATGATTAACAAGCCTAGCAATTTTATTTTTTCTAACATTTTCAATTATCGTAACCGTCTGTTTTACCAAGCCTTACCAGGTGCGGCCCATCTCGGTTAGAGTTTTCCGAGCATTCTTATCACCAGTCCTCGCCAGGATTTTAAGCCATGGCACTGCTGCTGCGTCATCCTTAAGTATATGCCTATGAATGAAAACCAAATCCGTAAGAAGCGCCCGATGTTGATATTTAGCATGCTTGGGTTTTGGGACACCTTTGGTGGCGCAAGCGGCCATTACTTTGGTCGCCGCACGATACCAACGATTCGACTCCTCGATATTATTGAGATAACGGTGATAGAAGAAGCCGAGTTCCTTCAGCACGTTCACGTAAGCAGAGGCGGCGCCGGTCCCCAATGAATATTCTGCGAAAACCATCTTGTTGGCAGGAAGTGCCAGGCGTGAGGAAGCGTCTCGCAGAATCGAGAGCGCCTTCTTAAACTCGCCCCGGATACCCAGAATATTGGCACGGTTCGTGGCACTATGATCGATGAGCATAGGCTCATTTGAATCCTTTGAGGACCGTTCCCACCACTTGAAGGCCTTGTCATGATCGCCCCTATCGGTGTAAGTCCTGGCGAGACCGTTCTGAAACAATTGTGCCATCTCGCTGCCCCCGTTAGCTATCTTAAGAAACTTCTTTACATCTGGTCCATTTAGGCTGCTGATGTAATCGGCACGGCTCTGCGGATGGAACGGCGGGTACGGGGTTTTCATGACCGCTGCCATCCCGGCTGCCGGTTTGCCGTGTTCCTCGTTGCCAACCGCTTTGGCGATGCAGGAGTCAGCGTTCACCTGGATGATCACAAAGCTTCCTTTCAGCGGTACGAACATACCTGCCATCTCTTCACCGAGATTGACTGCTACACCGGCACGTGGCAACCACTTCTGCTGCGACAAAGAGATGTGAATACGGTCTCCCACCACGGCAGTGACCTTCCCACGCAGTTCCTTCGGCCCACGCTCTATGGCCAAGGCAACTGTGCCCATCAGCAGTACGGTGGCAATTCCTAAAAAGAACAGCCGAACCGGAAATCTCTTATTATTTACTCGCATCATAATAACCTCCTATTTCAAAAAACCGTAATGTTAAAAGTTTTTAGGAAAAACTTTCAAAATCCTTTATATTTAAGGCAAGAAAAGGGGCCAATTATCTGATCAAATGCCTTGAATTTTTGTAGCCAATCGAGAATCTACCCCATTGTCCAAACGCCTCAATTCTTCCTTCAGATGGGTAATATATTACAGTACAGTCTATATAGAAAAATCTGGATCGGTTCCTCCGCAAAACACGCCCCTTCCAAATGTGATTATTTCCCCCAAACGGACCGGTATTTTTTACAGTTTTCCAGGTATTGATGTATATCTCAACCGTTACATTACCATTCCGCAACCCTTCTTGTAGCTCTCGGGTTTTGTATCCGGATGTTCGGACTATGAATTTATTGCCTTCCCGGGTAATGACATTGCTATAATGTTGACTACCATAAGGGCCGGTGATATCAGGCATCTTTGGGTAATAGTTAAGCTGCCCCTCTTCA
>JAGLQA010000446.1 GCA_023137075.1 Candidatus Aminicenantota bacterium | reverse complement strand
CTTTGTGCCGTCCTTCCTTTTCAGAATAAATTCATCAGGCCCGGCGGATTTCCCCTTTATATTCTCAGCCAACATATTCAGCGCTTTCTCAGCCTGGTCCATGGACAGTATTCCCGCATCCAGGAAATTCTTGCCTATGAGCTCTTCCTTTGAGTATCCCAGCAGTTCCTCTGCGGCCATGTTCCCATCAATGAATATGCCTTCAAAGTCATTGAGGTAGTAAGCATCCGGCGCGGATTCGAATATTATATTCAACCTGCTTTCGCTTTCTCTTAATGCTTCTTCGGTTTTTTTGCGCTCTGTAATGTCCTGAAAGGTTCCGGTGAGTTTGACTGTCTTACCATCCACAATAATAGGCTTACAAATAGCATGAGTCCACAAATGTTTGCCCTTGGCTGTGATGAAACGGATTTCCATATCGTAGGGCTCGCCATGCTCAAGCGCCTTTTGAATCGCTGTTTCCAACTTTGGTCGATCATCGGGATGGAAATAATTAATCACTTCTTGCAGCAGCGGTTTGTGGCCCAATGGGACTTCGTGGATGCGGTAAATTTCTTCCGTCCAGCTAACCTCAAACGTTTTAGTATCAACTTCCCATCCACCCACCTTTGCCATACGGCCTGTCTCGGTAAGAAGTGCTTCGCTCTTTCTAAGTGCCTCTTCCGCCTTCTTACTCTCGGTGATGTCGGTTGTAGAGATATAAACCCTTTCCATCGATTCTTCATAACTCGGCACAACCGCCCATTTCAGGTGAATATATTTTTCGTTTCCTTTCAGCGTTTTAACAACCGCATCAAATTCACATTCGGACCGGTCTTCAGCAATGGCGATCAGCTCTTCTTTAAAGGCTTCATAGGATTCTTCCGAAAAAATTGACGGCAAACCTTCCAGTAGTTCCTCTTTTGATTCTGCCTCATGCAGTTTTAAAACCGGTTTGTTTATTTCAAGGATTTTAATCGTCTGAACGCATTCCGCAACTTTTTCCGGTCTGTCATCAAAATATTTTCTAAAATCCTTAACCCTTCTTTTTTTCAGCGAGTCTATGAATTTCTTAGCCTCTGAAAAATCTTCCTCCCAAAGTGGTACGGGTGATTCATTAAAAAGGGCACGATAGTGACTTTCACTCTTCTCCAGCATCTCCTCCACATGATTGCGTATATTTTCCTCTTTAAATTTTTCTAACGCGAAGGAAATATCCAGTGTGGTTTCCTCGAGGAGTTTTATCTCGTCCTTATCAAAAAAATCAGGTTCAACAGCATATATATTCAAGGCCCCAATTACATAATTGTATATCCGTATTGGGAAAGCTGCAGATGAACGGTAACCTTTTTCAAGTGCCTGCTTGCGCCAGGGTTTATAATCCGGGTTGTTTTCCAGGTCATTAAAGACAACGCTCTTTCCCTCACGGATTGCCCTGCACGTAGGCCCTTTACCGGTCAACTCGTCGGTCATGGAAATTTTGATATTTTGCAGATAATCAGAGCCTTCTCCGCTAAAAGCAACCGGTTCAACTAATTTGTTTTCTTCATCAACCAATCCTATCCAGGCTAACCTGAACTTACCGTATTCGATAGCGATATTGCAGATTTCCTGAAATAATTTTTGTTTATCCTGCTCTCTAACGATGACCTGGTTAACCTGGCTTAAAGTGGCGTATAAACGGTTGGCTTTATATATTTTTTCTTCAGCCTGCTTGTGCTCGGTGATGTCCTTTATAATATGGACTGCGCCGAATAGTTTTTTAGTAGAATCTAATATTGGGTTAACGATAACTTCAAACCATTTATTACCTAAGGGAAGGTACATCGATTCTCTTTCCAAGGTTTGTTTCATTCGTATGATAGGACATCCTTCAATAGGACTAGATGTGCCGTGAATGAGTTGCCAACAGTGGTTACCAATGATTTCTTTATATGATTTCCCGAGCAAGCATACGGCTGAATAATTGCATTTTAATATCTTACCATTCATATCTAACAAGAAAATCGAATCATTCATGGCATCGAAAGTCGTTTCCCATTGCTTGTAAGATTTCCAAAGCTCTTCCTCTGCCTGCCTGCGCTCGGTTTTTGACTTTTCAAGCTCTTTTATTTGTTTTTTAAGACGCTTTATTTCTTCGCCTTTATTTTTTTCTTTATCTATCATTATTTTTTCCTTTTGGATTCTTTCTCCAATTCCTTCACTTTATCCTTCAGTTCCTTTATCCTGAATTCCCGTCCCACAAACAGTTTATTAAAGCGTTTGAGCTCTTTGTTTTTTTCTTCAAGTTCTGCGGTTCGCTCCTTAATCAATTTTTCCAGATGATTCCTATGTTTTTCCAATTCTTCTTCGGCCAGCGCTCCCTCTTCTTCCAGTTCTATGGTGTGAAGCGCCAAAGCGATGTCGCCGGCAACTTCCCGTAACAACTCCTGCTCCTGTTTGTCTTTTATAAAGGATTTGGGAATGGATACCGAAAGCAGTCCGTAAATTCTGTCATGATGTGCCAGGCAAACCGTGTAGCCACCCCGTTCGGCATAGGCTGAGGAAAGCGGACAATCCGGGCATTCTTTTTTTGGATCTTCTGTAATGATCAATTCCTTTTGTTTCAGTGCCCTCTTTCCACACTCTGTCCATTTTTCTTGCTCCAGTAACTTTTTCATCGGAGCAAAGGCTTTGTCCAATCCGGTTTTGGCATATGTAAGATATTTTCCCTTTTCATCCAAAAGCACGATCCATGCATTATAATAGCCGCGTGTTTCAATAAGGATTTCACAAGCTTTTTGAATAAGCGCATCCCGGTCTTTTTCCCTGATAATAAGCTGGTTGACATTGCGAATAGCACGAAGTATCTTATTCAGGTGTTTAATTTTTTTATCGGTCCGTTGGCGTTCGGTTTCTAATTTTTCAAGCTCTTTTATCCGGTCTTTTAGGTGCTTAATTTCATCATCTTTTTTATTCTTTTTATCTTTCATTATTTTTTTCTTCAAATTCTGCGGCACAGGTTTAAATATAACCATCTATATTCCTTCAGGCTCGATATTTACAAGTTTAATTCCCTGCATTTCGAGCAAATTTTTAATAGCCGATTTAAGGTCCCTGCTTATTCTAAATCCTTTCATTTTAATACCGATAGTAATCATTACCTGGGCAACTGGCCGTATAATCCCACAAAAAATAGTTTCCACTCGAACCGAAATCATTATAATTTACTAAAAATTCAAAGTCAAGCAAAAAAAAAAATTTCTTTGAGAAAATATATGGGGGCAAAATTCGACATTTTGAAGACTTGCGTTTGGGAGGAGTAAGTAAACGTATCGCTGTAAAGGCGCGTTATAAGGGAGACTTGGGCGCTGAGAAAAAAATGGCGTGTGCCTTTAATTTATTAACCGTTTACGGCAATGGATTTATATCCAAAACGCTTTTAGAAAGCAGGATTTCAAGTTCTTTGAACATCTCTCTTACCTTCTTTTTATTGCCCTGGTAGAAAATGAAACCTCAAAAAACATCATTGCCGAATAAGGACATAAGGGTAATACAATAAAAATAAAATTATTCTTCTATTATGTTGACATAATTCAATATTTGATATATATTTATTATGGTTAAACTCAATTTTTTGGTATTTTAAGAATGGAATGTATAAAATGGAGGTTTTAACACATTGAATGAAAATTTAATGATTTAGAAGTAAATGGGGCAAATGAAACTACGAGGTTCATCCTAAAGAGAGGACTGTTGACATCCATTAAAAAAAAGAGACTGTTTTATTGAAAATGGGGTTGAATTTCTGTAAGATAAAATGTTGCCAGGTAGGGGTGATTAAAATGAGTGCGATAATATCATGTTATAACATGAGTGGAGAAGGGAAATGAAAAAGATACTGATAGTTGACGATCAGTCAGAAATAAGAGAGTTAGTCGATATAACCCTGAGAGTGTCCGACTATAAAATTCTTCTAGCTGAAAATGGAGAAGAGGCTATTGAGATCGCACTTCAGGAAAATCCGGATTTAATCATTATGGATATCTTAATGCCAGGGGATATAGATGGAATTGAAGCAACCCGAATTCTAAAAAACAACGCCTTAACAAAAGACTGCCCTGTTATCATTCTAACGTCAAAAGGTCAAGAGAAGATCAAGGAAAAAGGTTTTGAAGCTGGGGCTGATGATTATTTTGTAAAACCCTTTAGTCCCCTGAATTTAATACAAAAGGTAGAGGAGTTTTTGGGTGTTTGAAAGTATCGAAGGTGAAGTCACCGGGAAGGTGCCTTGTGAGTAACCTGAACATAAAAACATCAATGAAGCCGGAAATCCCGGAGGAGATTGTGCTTAAATGGCAGGGGATTCTTGACCTGATGTGCAGGATTCTAGGTGTATATGCCCGGTTTGTCAAGAAAGTCGAGCCACCGCGAATTGAAGTGTTTATAGCAAGTGCAACTGAAAGTAATCCCTTGGATAAAGAAGTACGAGCCGACAGCGATACAGGACTTTACAATGTACAGATGATAAAGCAGCGTGGTCTGTTACCGGTTCCCGATGAGTTAAAAGACCTTGATTGGGAGCACAAAACAGAGATTGAGATGGGTATGAACAACTACGTCAGATTCCCACTCGAATGGCCTGACGGTGAGATTTTCGGCACTATTTATGTATTAGAAGTCAAAGACAACCAAAATACCTCTGATTATAAAGACTTGCTATCCGGATTTAAAGAAATTGTCGAAAGAGATTTACGCTTCATCCTCGATTCCGCAGAGCGTGAAGAATTGGTGGCCGAGTTGCAGCACCAAATCAAACAGTTCAAGCAAATAATTGGAGAACAAGCTACTGAGTTGGAACGACTGAATAAAGAACATCTTAAAGAAATCACAGAACGCAAGAAGTCAGAACAGGCACTCCGCTATGCTCAAGATGAATTAGAACAGCGAGTGAAGGAACGGACTGCCTGTTTAGAGGCAGCAAACAGAGAATTAGAAGCCTTTTCTTATTCCATTTCCCATGATCTTCGGGCACCGCTGCGAGCTATTAACGGTTTTTCTCAAGCTCTCTTAGAAGATTACTCCAACAAAATGGACTCAGAGGGAAAGGACTACCTTCGGCGTATCTGTGCCGGAGCCAATAGGATGGATCTTTTGATTAATGAGATTCTCAAACTCTCCCGGTTATCAAGGGCAGAATTGAATATAAAAAACCTGGATATAAGTGCTCTTGCCCGGATTGTTTCAATTGAACTACAAAAGAAGGAAAGGAAGCGGAAGGTGGAATTTAAGATAATTTCGGGATTACGGGCTGTTGGTGATTCAAAATTGCTTCGGGTAGTTCTTGAGAACCTCCTGGGCAATGCCTGGAAATTTACTGCAAAGAAGAAACACGCAGTAATCGAATTCGCATCCAAAGAAGAACCGGATAAAGATTCCGGCCAGACTGTATATTATGTCCGGGACAATGGCATTGGCTTTGATATGACTCAAGCAGGAAAAATGTTTATTGCATTTCACCGTCTTCATAATGAGAAGGAATTTCCTGGTACCGGCATTGGCCTGGCCACGGTTCAGCGCATTATCAACCGTCATGAAGGCCGCATCTGGGCTGAAGGAAAAGTGAATGAAGGGGCGGTTTTTTATTTTACCCTGGGTAAAATTTGTTAAAATATAAGTAAGCGGAGTATCCAATGAATGAAAAAGTAATTTTACTGGTTGAGGACGACCCGAACGATGTGGATTTGACCTTAAGAGCATTAAAGAAAAACAATATCAAAAACCGGATGGATGTAGCCCAGGATGGGGTTGAGGCACTGGATTACCTATTTCGACGGAATAAATTTAAGTACCTGGAAGAGAGAAAACTCCCGGAAGTTGTGCTCCTGGATTTAAAACTGCCAAAAATTGATGGCCTGGAAGTACTCCGTCAGATAAGAAAAAATGAGCAGACAAAACTGCTCCCGGTTGTCATATTAACATCTTCAAAAGAGGAGCAGGATCTAATCAACAGCTACAAACTGGGAGCTAACAGCTATATCCGGAAACCGGTGGACTTCAACCAGTTTAGCGATGCTGTAAGAAACCTGGGATTATACTGGTTGGTTTTGAATGAAACACCGCCAGGTATGGTTGACTAAAATGAAAAAAAGTGGAGTAGGAATTTTTAATAATGTGAAACCTGTTCCGTTTATTTTAATACCTTTACTCTTGAAATTTTCTTTTTTGATCTTTCCACAGCAGATGGAGATCAAATTTAAAAGCCTTACCGAAAAAGATGGGCTGTCTCAAGAAGCGGTCTATTCAATATTCCAGGACAGCCATGGATTCATGTGGTTTGGCACCCAGGATGGATTAAACAGGTACGATGGCTATAAAATTAAGGTTTATACAACTGACCCGACAGACCCTTCGAGTTTAAGCAGCAGTCATATCCTGTCAATTTGTGAAGATAATAACAGAAATATCTGGGTAGGGACAGAAGGTGGTGGGCTGAATAAATTAAATCGTGCCACAGGGAAATTTACCAGGTACACAAATGATCCTCTTAATCCTCGAAGCATCACACACAACACTGTCAATTCTGTAATATATAGTAAAAAAAGCAATAATCTCTGGATTGGGACAGGAGGAGGCGGACTTAATAAATTTGATGTAAACACGAACTCATTTACGAGTTATACCCATGATCCTGAAAACCCGCACAGCATACCGGATAATAGAATTAATATAGTTTATGAAGATAAAGCTGGTTCTATTTGGATCGGTGCTAAAAAAGGAGGAATATGCAGATTAAGCCCAAAATATCAAAAATCAGGAAAATTCACGCACTTCACACCAGATACTAGCATTTTCCCTGATTATAAAAAAAAAGAAACCTATTGTATTATGGAAGATAGAGAAGGAATTTTATGGATTTCCTTTCAATCATTAGGGATTTTCCGCTTTTATAAGGATACCGGAAAATTCGATTATCTCGGTTTCAATCCAGCTATTACAAATAGTCTATCCAAACTTAATGTATCAGTAATGGTTCAAGATAACAATGGTAGAATCTGGTTCGGACATTTTGAATACGGTATTGACATATATGACAAAAACAAAGATGCTTTTTATCATTGTACCCATTCTCAAAAAAATCCCAAAAGTATAAATTATAATAACATTAAATCACTCTTTCTTGATCGCAGCGGAACGGTCTGGATTGGGACAAATGGGAGGGGGATTAATATGTACTTCCAGCCTACCAAAAAGTTCAGGAGTTATAAAATGACAGCGGATAATCCGAAAAGTTTAAATTTCTCAAGCATTAGAGCTATATATGAAGATGAAGAAGGTAGGTTATGGATCGGGGGATATGGAGGTATAGACAAGGTCAATCGCAAAACCGGGAATGTGACGGCAGTTAAATATAGGTCTGTTCCCAGTCCGGATAAACCGGTACCATATCTATATAACACAAGTGTTTATGTCATAAAAACTGATGCAAAAGATCCACGGTTTTTATGGGTTGGCACTGAAGGAGGTGGGATCTACCGCTTCAATAAACAAGAAGGGGATTTTTTTCATTATCCCTATGAGACTGAGAAGAAGCTCAATTCACTTTACGGGAGCGCTGTCTACTCAATTTTACCGGAATCAAGCGGGATGATCTATATCGGCACTGAAAATGGATTAAATATTCTCAATGCAGAAATTAATAGATTTATATCCTTTTCCCATGATCCGGAGGACCCGGGAGGCATAGCCCAGGGCTCAATTAGAGTCATTTTCAGGGATAAAACCGGAAAACTCTGGGTTGGTTCTAGCCTGGGGGGTATATCTTGTTTTGATGAGAAAAAGGCGCAGTTCACTCATTTTAATCACGATCCCCAAAATTCCTACAGCCTGAGTAATAATTCTATTCTTTCAATTTATGAAAGCCGGAGTGGAGTATTATGGCTTGGCACAGCAGGTGGGGGATTGAATAAATTTAACCGGGAACAGGGTACCTTTTATCGATTTACAAAAAAAGACGGTCTGCCCAATAATGTAATTTACGGCATTCTGGAAGATAATGAAGGCAATCTCTGGTTGAGCACAAATCGAGGACTATCTAAGTTTGATCCGCGGTTGAAAACCTTCAGGAATTATGATTCTGATGATAGCCTGACCGGAAATGAATTTAATGCTGCTGCTTATTTTAAGAATAACCGGGGGGAAATGTTCTTTGGGGGTCTCAATGGAGTAAACTATTTTTTCCCTTCTGAAATAAAAGACAATCCTTATAAACCTGAAGTTATAATTAGCTCTTTTAAAAAGGCGAATGTAGAAGTAGTACTCGATAAACCTATCTCAGAGAAAAAAGAATTATACCTTTCCCACAAAGACCGCATAATTTCTTTTGAATTTGCTGCATTGAGTTTTATCAGCCCGGAGAAAAACCAATATGCCTGCATGTTAGAAGGACTGAATAATGAATGGATTCAACTGGGAGGAAAACGAGATATCACCTTCACAAATCTAAACCCGGGTAAATATGTCCTCAGGGTGAAGGCTTCAAATAATGATGGTATCTGGAACCAGAAAGGAGTCTCATTAAAGATTTTTGTTGCCCCCCCTTTCTGGCAGACAACCTGGTTTTATATATTGACTGCTTCTCTAATCATTTTTTTAGGAGTCAGCCTATATAAGTTACGCATAAATCAATTAAAAAAGAGGGCAAAGGAGCTAAAACAGAAAGTAGCAGAACGGACGGCTCAACTTGAAACTTCAAATAAAGAGCTGGAAGCCTTTTCTTATTCTATGGCCCATGATCTTCGCGCTCCTTTGCGTGCAATAAACGGCTTTGCCCGGGCTCTATATGAAGATTATGAGGAAAAATTTGACGATAAAGGTAAAGATTATATCCATAGAATGTGTGCAGGAGTTGATAGAATGGCCAGGCTGATTGACGATCTCTTAAACCTGGCAAGCATTTCTAAAGTTGAGATGAAGGTCGAAACTGTTGATATGAGCAGTATAATTAGTAATATCCTTTCCGGATTCCAGAAAAA
>JAGLQA010000445.1 GCA_023137075.1 Candidatus Aminicenantota bacterium | reverse complement strand
ACCTGGTCAACCTTAATTCCTTCCACTTCTTTAACAGGTACGACATCCCCCGGGCTGTGAGGTTTGGCAATGAGTGGCACCAATTTGCCCAGGTTTATCTCGATGACCTCGTGGTACTTTGCGTCTTCATCCGGCAGGACGGGCTGCCATTCATCCCCTCTATCTACCCGGGTAAGAAAATCTTGCGTCATTTTGTCCGAGGGGAATACCGATGTGGTCGCCCCGGTTTCGGCCCCCATGTTGGTGATTGTGGCTCGTTCGGGAACGGTCAGGGTCTTTACGCCCGGGCCAAAATACTCTAATGCCTTGCCTACGCCGCCTTTCACACCGATACGTCGCAGTACTTCTAAAATCACATCCTTGGCGGAAACCATGGGTTTTAACCGGCCTTTCAGTTTGATGCCAATCACGTGGGGAGTCTTTAGATAAAAGGGTTTGCCGCTAATGGCCAGGGCGACATCCAGGCCACCGGCGCCAATGGCAATCGAACCGACCCCGCCGGCGGTAGGGGTATGACTATCCGACCCCAGCAGGGTTTTTCCGGGTTTGGCAAACCGTTCTAAGTGTACCTGGTGACAGATGCCGTTACCGGCTTTAGAGAGGATCAGGCCGTATTTGGCGGCAATACCCTGAAGATAAACATGGTCATCCGCATTCTTGTAGTCCATTTTCAGGGTGTTGTGATCGATATAGCTCACCGACAGCTCCGTTTTGGCCCGGCTGATACCTAAGGCTTCGGACTGCAAATAGGCCACTGTGCCGGTGGCATCCTGGGTCAGGGTTTGGTCGATGCGAATACCGATCTTCCGGCCCGGCGCCAGAGTTCCCACATCTAAATGAGAGGCCAATATCTTACCGACAACGGTCTTCAAAATCTCAGGATCCGCATCCTTTAAAAAGTTTGTTTTAATGTTCATTTTTATTTCTCACTATTCAAAGTTGAAAAGTTTCAATACTAAAAACGTGCAATTGTAATCCAATTTGACTTATAATGCAACCAAAAAAGGGATATTTTTTTATTTTTTCCCGGCGTATCTTGTTCACCGGAATTTGAGATTTTTTTTGTTTCATTTTATAATGATGGCAGGAGAAAAACGAATGAGAGAATTAGCCAGGTTTATTGTACTATTTTGTTTGATTTTGTCCCTGTTGTTATCCTGTAAGACAACCTATAACCGGGAAAATAACGGGGATAATGAAGATCCCGTCCCCACCCAACTGCTGCAGCCCGGCGACTTGATCTACCGGGGCGCTTTCCGGCTGCCGGCCGGCGCTTCGGAGGTAAAAAGCTGGCAGTGGGGCGGTCATGCCATGACCTATTACCCGGAAGGCGACCCGGAGGGACCGGATGACGGTTACCCCGGTTCTATCTTTGCCGTGGGCCACGCCTGGCAGCACCAGGTTTCGGAGATTAGCCTACCGGCTCCGAAAATATCCGCGGTTAAAAACCTCAATGAACTCAATACCGCGGTCACGCTGCAGGCCTTCAGGGATATCCTGGCTGTGAGCCACCTGGAAATTCCCCGTTCCGGCCTGGAGTATTTGCCCAAACAGGGAGATCAAAAAACGGCAAAACTCCATTTTTGTTGGGGCTATCATATGCAGGAAGATCCTCCAGCGCTCACTCACGGCTGGTGTGAGCTGGACCTAACAAATCCCGGTATACAAAGAGGCTGGTACTTAGACGGCTACTCTACCTGCATCCGCAACATGAGCACCAATGATTACCTCTTTGAGATACCGGCAAACTGGGCGGCGGAACATGTCCCGGGCAAACGATTGGCAACGGGGCGTTTCCGGGACGGCGGCTGGTCAGGCCAGGGCCCGTCGCTATTTGCCATCGGGCCCTGGAACCAGGGGAATCCACCGCCCCCGGGCACTGCCCTGGAAAGCATACCGTTACTTCTATATACCTCCACCTGCGACTTTGATGAAGAAAATCGCACCATGAATAATTATCACCATTCCGATGAGTGGCCGGGCGGGGCCTGGTTAACGGCAGGAAGTAAAGCAGCGGTTATCTTTGCCGGCACCAAAGGGATTGGCGACTGCTGGTATGGGAACCGGGAGGGCCCATGCTTAGACTGTGAAGATAGGGGTTGGTGGTCAACCGGTTTTGTCGGGCAGATTATCTTTTACGATCCGGCCGACCTGGCAGCCGCGGCCGCGGGGGATATGCAGCCTTATGAGCCCCAGCCCTATGCCGTTTTAGAAATAGATGAATACTTATACAATATTAATTCCACCCAGCAGAAGGAGCACTTAGGAGCGATCTGTTTTGACCGTGCCGGGGGACTATTATATGTTTTTGAATTCCGCGGCGACGGCGACAAACCCCTGGT
>JAGLQA010000444.1 GCA_023137075.1 Candidatus Aminicenantota bacterium | reverse complement strand
CTTATTGGGGCTTAATTGGTCTTGATTTCGGGTTCATCGATCTGTCAAATGTTTTTCTTGACAGATCGAGGGTTCCGAAATATTATTTCACAGCCCCCAATAAGCGAACCGCCCTTACCCACAAGTTCTTTTATAGACCCAAATTTTTTTTTTGAATAGGCTGTAACCCGGATTTATGCTACACTTGAAGCTTAAAAGGAGTAAAAATGAAGAAAAAATTTAATAAGAAATTGCTTTTTAGAAAAGAGACGGTATCGACATTAACCGATAAGAATATGGATAAGATAAGAGGCGGTACTGTATTTTTTGATTGTACAGAAAGCTGTACAGTTTTCTTCGTTTGTTGTGATACAAAAACAATTCCTTTAGAGAAAAACCTGGTACCGGCCAAAGGCCCGGGATAAACCGGGAAGCGATCAGCCCCCCAATTCCCCGGTAACCAAATAATCTTTCCGTGTCCACCGCTGTGTCACCTAATGATGCACTTCAGGACAATTATTCCAAAAAAAAAGGAAAAAAGGGGCCGATGCGTTCAAACGTTCAAGTAAGTAAATTTTGGTTACCTTGTCGTGAAATCCTGCCATTTTTTGGCAGAATATTTTCCCGCAACTCTGGAAACACTTTATTATAGCCCGTTTGTAGAGCAAAATTTTTCTTTCAACTTTTGAATCTTTTTTGTCCCGGCTCGTCCGGGCTGTGGACAGGTGAATAATTGCCGGAATTACTAATTCCAATAATTTACCTGTCCCTTTTATTTTCTTGACAAAAAAATTTTATTAAGTATAATAGAATTCCTTTTACTAAACATGATTCAGGAGGAACACAAAAAAAGAATGAATGAAGCTCGAAAGAATGGAGGGTGCCATTAAGATAAGAAAAAAAATTAGAATAGCGAGTATTTTTATGTTGTTGATATTTCTGATCTTAATCGTTAGGGATTTCCACTGAACAAAAAAGCAGCGAACCGGAACTGACCATAGGAGATAGTATCCATTATTTAGATTTGATTGGAGATGATGGGCAAGAAATAGGCGAATCAGATTTGACTGGAAAAAAATTTCAGCAATATTCGTATTCTCGAATTGTCACACCTGTGAAAAAAATATACCTTTTTGGAAGAGACTTGCTGTTATCTTTAAAAATAAATTGAGTGTGTATGGTATTATCCTGGATGAATTATCCGAAATGATCGCTCTATCCCAATCGTTCCCATTAACATTCGAGTTATATTGCCCCTGTGATCAGAATAAATTCAGAAGAAAATTTGATACAAAATACAATTTAGCACAAACAATTTTATATAAAAATAACAAGATCGTATACAAAAAAGACGGAACACTCGAAATGGACGATTATTTCGATATAGTCAAAATAATCAAAGGAGATGAGAAATGAGAAAATTCGTAAATGCTATCATTATTTTATTGCTTTCAATATCTCTATTTCCGGGAGAGATTAATCTCAAGCTGGTTAAAACTATCGGGGATGAAAGAGAGAACTATACTTTTTTTAATATTTACAGCGCTGTCGAGTCGGATACAGGTGATTTTTTTATCGCGGACGGTAGAGGGCATTTTATAGCGAAGTATGACCGGCAAGGCAACTTTAAAAAAAAAATTGGGCAGAAAGGACAGGGGCCTGGAGATTTCTATTATCCAGGTTCGCTTAATATATATAATAAAAAACTCTTTGTGTATGACACTATGAACTACCGGATCGTTGAAATGGATATGAATTTAAATTTTTTAGCAATATCCAAACCTAAATTCAACATGGAACGAAGATTCAACGATAACTTTTTTATCATCGATGATAATCGTTTCTTAGGAGATTTGTCTTTTCTAAAAAACGTTGTTGGCAATGTTAGTATTATTGACAGATCAGGAAGTAAAGCGCAGGTGATTTTTGATGGATTCCCTGTCGAATCGAGGAAAAAATTCAGTGGAATAAATATTACTAAGTCTTACGTTTTATCTATGGGACTATCAAGAAAATCCATTGCAGTGGACAGGGAGAACAAAAGAGTTTTGATCTCATTTAAAAGGCCTGATAATCCAATCGAATTTTTTGTATACGACTTTGATGGAAAATTAAAAATGAAGTTTAGTCACTCGTTAGAGAAAAAATATAAATTCCCCTACTACACTTTATATTCTCAAAAAGAACCGAACCATTCCTATGAGTTCGGAATAGGTTCGGTTTTTATATATAAAAAAAACTATATCGCGGCTCTTGTACAATTTGAACGGAAAAAGACAAAATCCAGCAAACAGGTTGATACATTATTGGTGTTCTCTGAAAACGGGAAGCTGCGTCATCAAGAAATTTTCAATGAAAGTTACAGGTTTTTTTACATTTCAAAAAAAGGTCATCTTTTGGGGAAAAATTTCGACGCGGATATTGAACAGCTCTATGTTTTTCGCTTAGGGATTTAATTAATTAAAAATTATAAATGGAGGTAACAAATGGAAAAAAAACTCATCGTATGGGTGATTTTTTTGGCGTTCTTAATTTTAAATGTTGTCGGATTCATCGGATTTCATGCTTTAAGTGATCAAACGCCGAAGGCGGAAGCTATTCTTGAAAATTATTTTGCTAAAATACCTGAATGTTCAACATATTGTGGTGGAGCTCCCCTTTCTCAATGGGAAACTTGCATGATATATTGTGTATTTGTAAAATAAATGGTGAATTTCTAAAAAGCTACTCAATTCCTTTCGAATAGTCAATCATCCGGAGAATCGCCTGCTCTGTTCTCTAAGAATAGAACAAGGGGACAGTGAAGGGCAACTTTAGTTACTTAGTCATGAAATCCTGCCATTTTCCGCCGGAATATTTCTGCCTAAGTCTGAAAACACTTTAATATAGCCCGTTTGTAGAGCAAAATTTGTAACCATCAATTCTGAGAATTGCTTTGCCGCTTTTGAGTGAGATCGCCTCAGCTGACGTTTGCGGCGAGTAGAAAAACGATCTGCACAGTGGGGACGGTGAGTGAGTTTGTGAGTTTTTTTTATTCTTAGCTCTCCTTTTAGATGTCTAAAAAATCGGCAAATGTGCACGGTGCATGACATTATGACTTTTGATCTGTTACTCAAATCTTTATGACTTAAGGGCTTTCAGGTGATATAACATCCAGTAAATCAAATATTATTCAGGTTGTAATGAACTGTTTTATAATATCTCAAAAGAATATAAAGTAAACCTCAATTATCTATTATTCGGTGAAGGAAAGATGTTTGTCTCCACCGCCGGAGAAACTGCGGGACGGATCGGAAAGTTATCGGAAGAAAACGGCGAAGTAAAAAAATTCCCCCGGTATTTCGAGAGATCGAAAATTTTCCGTTTCAGAGACATTTAGTAAATAATAAAGCTCAAAATTAGAATTGCTGATGGCGGAGCGGCTTATTTTAATTTGTTAAGGTTTATCACCCTGACAACCTTGCCGTCCTGTTCCATGGCCAATCCATGCTGCTTCAATATAACCGCTAAGGCCTGGTCCCAGGGCACCTGGACCAAACGGCAGGTCACCTTGCCGCTGATGCCCGGGTCTATTACAATATTAAATTTATAGGTCCTGGCAAAATAGAGCAGCACATTCTGCAGGTACGCGTCCCGGAAAAAAAAATCTCCCGGTTTCCCTTTGTATTTCCCCTGTTTTTTTTCCAGGATTTTCGTTTCTCCACATTTAGTTTTGCTCTTCTCTTCAGCGTTTTTATCCTGTTCCGGAGAAAGGCCGGTTGAAATCAGCAGCGTCAGGATTATTACGGGAATCGATAACAATTTTAGCATCAAAATAAAGGTAGTCTAATATTCCCGGTTTGTCAACAGAATCCTGGAATTTTGATAAATTTCTTATGATACCGCAGCCCGGAAGGGTTGTAAAAACTTGAGTTTATATCATTTTTTCCCATCATTACTCTTGAATTTTCTCATCGTTTATGTTAACTATTAAAGTCAAATCCTTCAGGGTAAAGCCTTTAAAAAAGGGTGTCGACAATTTTATGATATATGAAAACGGAAGATTTTCTTCCAGTCGCAAAATACCTATGGGCGGAAGCCTGCCCGCAGCCTGGGACTGTTTATGAAACAAAAACTGGCTTTTATCGATCACTCATTTCACCAAAAAACACGGGCCAGTTCGTTTGTAATCGATATTTTAAAAAAAGAATATGAGGTTGAATTCTTCTGGGATGAATCATGGAACCAGGGGGCCGGGGTCAATTTAGAAAATATTTCTAAGAACGGTTTCAATCCCATTGTATTGTTCCAGGTTTTCCAATTCCCGGAAAAAGAGATAAAATACCTGGGGGACAGAAAGGTCATTCTTTTCCCCATGTTTGATGCCTGCCCGGTTTCAACCGATCATTTCTGGGAAAACTATACCCGCCTTCCCGGGGTTAAATTTATCAATTTTTCAGAAACGCTGCACGAAAGATTCACAAAATTCGGATTCGAATCGAAGTGTTTCCGGTATTTCCCGCCACCGGAAAAATCTCCGCCAAACCGGATCGATGCCGGGGAATTAAGCGGATTTTTCTGGCAGAGAACGGATCGTCTCAACTGGAACCATATCCGGCGGTTGATTAAAAATGCGAATTTTAAAAGTTTCAACATTCATGCGGCAATCGACCCGCCGGGATTTAAGGTTGTGATGCCGACCGAAGCAGAAATAGAAAGATATAACATCAAGATTACAAAATGGTTTGCCGAGAAAGACGATTATCTCCGGGCTATGAGAGAGGCGAATGTTTTTTTTGCCCCCAGGGCGGCGGAAGGTATCGGCATGTCCTTCCTGGAAGCCATGGCTGTGGGAAAATGTGTGGCTGCCCCGGATAATCCCACCATGAACGAGTACATCGACCATGGCCGGACCGGTTTGTTATACAACCCGAAGCGGCCCGGGCCCTTAGATTTTTCCGGGGTAGAAGATATAAGCGTAAATGTGAGACGGCTTGTTGAAGAGGGCCGGGAAAAATGGCTGCAAGCCCGGGAAGAATTGTTGGATTTTATAAGAGAACCTTCGCTAAAAAAACCTATAAAAAAACCGCTGAAATTGAGACCTGCTGCCAGGCGCTATTTTTTATACAGGCGGTCCTTATATAATCTAAAAGGATCGATAAAAAAGAGCCTGCCCGGGTTAGCGAAAGCCTTCTCCGGCATAAAAAAATTTTTTCGGTAAATTAACAAGCGAAACAGTCTATCATGATCGTATATTTCGACACCGTAAGACGGAAAAGGCCGGTAAAGAAAGGCGGAGAACTGATTCAATTAGACTGGTCAACCAAGAGAATAAAAAAAAAGGTGCGGCTGTTCCCCACGGATCCGACAGTCAAATATGATCCCAATCCCAGGGGAAATTCCAGGGGCGGCAAAGGAATCCTGGTCACTGCGGATGAGGTTTATGTCGGCACCTACCATACGATCTTAGTGTTTGATCATAATATGAAACTAAAAAGACGAATCACCAACAACCTTTTCGTAAACATTCACGAGATGTGTTTCTCCGGGGAAAACATCTGGGTGTCGTCAGCCGCCATTGACTGCGCCGTAATGGTAAACATGACAGGCGGGACGGTTAAAACCTGGTGGCCGGGAGAGGAAGGCGCGCTGCAGAAGAGATTCGGATTAACCTCTGCAGCAATCGATAAAGAGGCCGACAACCGGGTTAAACATATTCATGCCGAGCCCGGCACAAAAGATGGCCACACCCACCTCAACGGTATCATGAAATCCGAAACCGGGACTTACGTGCTCCTGAACCGGTTGGGCGTTGTGGTCCGTATCGAACCGGGTGTACAAATCATCCTGGAGGACAGTTTGATAAAGGGCGGGCACAGTCCCGTGGTTTCCGCTGACGGCGAGCAGCTTATCCTGTGCAGCAGCTTTAATAAATGTATTCTTTTTTATGATATTAAAAGCGGCCAATTAGTGAAAAAGATCGATTTGTTGGATTTCAAGGAAGTTGCGGATTTGCATAAGAAGCACCCGGATCAACCTTACAACAAATCGATATTTGTGCGCGGTCTGGAGCTTATCGATAAGAACCGTTTTTTAGTGGGTATTTCGCCGGCCTCGATTTTAGAGATCGATATAAGCCGGGAAAAATTATTGGATTTTTATCAATACTCGGCGGATGTGGGCGACGCGGTGCACGGCCTGGCTCACCGGAGAGAGCCCACGGAATGAATAGAGCAATTTTAGATCACATAAACCTACCTCAGGATCCGGTCTTTGTGG
>JAGLQA010000443.1 GCA_023137075.1 Candidatus Aminicenantota bacterium | reverse complement strand
CTCTACCTGCCTGTGCAGAACTAAGAAGAGAAACCGCTCTGCGAGCTTTTTTTTGCCACGGATTCGCTCGGATAAACACGGTGGGGTAGTGGATCAAGGTTTTAAGAAAGCCCACAGAATTTTTACCATTGAAGACCTGGAGAAAAAGATTAGAAGCGGAGAGATACAGGAACATCCGGGCTGGGAAGATTTGATTGAATTACGAAACATTGAATCTGAAATTTTGGAAATAGACAGTGATATACGATCTTTACAAACAACTTAAGACTATTACCGAGCCATTCTCCCTTAATACGTTAATCCTTAAATCGTGCGAATCCGCGCAAATACGTTCAGGCAAATTTAATTCTTAGTATCCTTAAATTAATCGACGTGTATAGAATACTGCGGAATTACAAAAGATACAAAGGATATGAAAAAAATTTTCATAAAAAGCGAAAAACCTAAAGGATTTTTTCATCTTTATTTAAGAAAACTATTGACTTTTTATCTCGTATATATTTTAATCTCTTATAATTCGAATATCGTTTCTTCTCTAACTATTTAAGGAGTTTATGGAGGCATACATGAGGAAATTATTAATTGTGATGCTTATACTCACCGTGGGACAGCTTGTTTTCGCTGAGCAGGAGATAGAACTGACCATCGATAAAGCCATTGAATTTGCGGTAAAAAATAACCGTAATTATATGATCAGCAAAGAGGAAGTCAAACAATTCAAACAACGGGTAAGGCAGAACTTCGGATTTCTCCCCCAGGCTACCGTTGATGGTATCAAGAACATCGACGAAAAATTGATGGAGATCGAAATTCCCTCTTTTATCCCCGGCGGCGAATCCACAAAAGCAAAATTAGACTTTACCCTGAATTACGAATTTACCTTCCAGGTTATCCAGCCCATTTTTGCCGGCGGAAAAATACTCTACTCCTACAAAAACGCCAAAATCGACCTAAAAATTGCCCGGGAAAAACAACAAAACGCTAAGGAAGAAGTCATTCTGAACGTGAAAAAGATATTTTTCAATGTCCTCGTGATGCGGGAACTTTTGAAAGCCCACCGGGAAGCCCTGAAATTGGCGGAAACAAATTACATCAATATCAATGAAAATTATAAATTAGGCATGGTGTCTAAATACGACCTGTTACGGGCGGAATTAACCGCTGCTTCCATTAAACCAAATATCCTGAAAGTAAAAAAGTACTTAGATATATCGCTGCTGAACTTAAAATTCATGACCGGGATTCCCGAGGAAAGCATAATACATGTAGCCGGTGAATTACAATATAACCGGCATAAATTGGAATTAGCGGAACTGATAAACAGCTCACTTGCCAACCGGTCGGAAATCCTGCAACTGGAAATGGAAAAACAAAAAGCCGCTAACCTGTTGAAAATCGCTTATGGAAATTTCCTGCCCACTATATCAGTTGTCAGCCGGTTCAGTTACCGGTCGAATAACTTCAATTTTAAAGGAAGCAATTGGGAAGATTATTATTCCATAAACTTAGGTATAAGTTATCCTATATTTACCGGTTTTAAACGAAGCGCCCAGGTCGGCGAGATCAAAGTTATGCGAAAAATCCTTGATCTCAGCTATAAAGAGTTGAGTGACGCGACCAAACTCCAGGTACGGGATTTAGTGATGACCATACGAGAAGAATATGAAAATATTCAAACAGGCCTCAAGAATATCGAAACGGCAAAAGAAGGCGTGCGCATCGCTGAATTAACCTACAACGAAGGCCTAATCTCAATTTTAGAATTGAATGCATCGTACAACGATTTAACCGTGGCTAAGGTAAATTTTTTCCAGGCCGTGTATAACTACAATATTGCCCTGGCCCAACTGGAAAAAATTTCAGGCATAAAATTATGAATATCCATAAATACCGGAGGAAAAATATGAAGAGACTCATATTCGTTTTGATTATAAGCATGGCTGTGATTGCACCGGCCTGTAAAAAAGAAAACAAAAAAGAAACCGGGCTTGTTAAACAACCCGTGAAAGTCAAAGTCGAGAAAGTAAAAAGAGGGGAGTTTACCAGGAATCTAAATTATAAGGGAACAATTTTACCCTGGAAGCAGGCGAATATCGGTCCCGATGTGTCGGGCCGGATCGATAAAATCTATAAAAAGCAAGGCGACGAAGTAAAAAAAGGCACACTCCTGGCCCAATTGGATACCACCACCATGGAATTGCAGAAAAATCAGGTGGAAGCAGCCTTAGAAGTGGCTAAGGCTTCTTACAAAGACGCGAAGCTTAATTTTGACCGGATATCAAAATTAGTCGAAAAGAACGCGGTTTCACAGATGCAGTATGAAAAGGCGCAATTGGCCTTAGAAGCTGCGGATACCCAAAAAAAGAGCGCTGAAGCCAACCTGAATATGATTAAGCACACCCTGAGTAATTCGTATATGACGGCCCCCTTTGACGGAATCATTACCTCAAAGAACCATGAAGAGGGAGATATGATCAACCCGATGATGGGGATGACTGCCGGCGTGTTGACCCT
>JAGLQA010000442.1 GCA_023137075.1 Candidatus Aminicenantota bacterium | reverse complement strand
AAGATCAACTCCTTAAAGGACCAACAGTTCCCAGGAGTCGTCTATTCCAAAAACCTGGCTGCCGACCCGGTATCAAAGACCTTTAAAGTTGAAGTCAAAATCGAAAATCCGGAGATAAAAATCAAAGCCGGTGTCTTTGCCGAAGTAATGATCGAAATATTAAAGAAAGAGAATGTGCTGCTGCTGCCCCATTCGGCAGTGGTGGAAGAAAAATACGTGGTCCTGTTCAACGACGGCAGAGCAAAGGTAATCGAAGTGCAAGTGGGGGAAAGAAACAACGAATTTTTTGAAATTATTTCCGGTCTGACACAGGATCAAATAGTCGTTGTGGAAGGAAATTACGATCTGAAAGACGGTGCCCTGATTGCGGTAAAAAAGGGGGAATAAATGAAGATTGTTGAGTTTTCGATAAAACGGCGGGTCACCGTTTCGATGGTCATTGCCGTGATAATCATTTTAGGCTTCATCTCGCTTGGAAAATTGGGATTGGATATGTTCCCCGATATCGAGTCACCCTTTGTATCCGTTGTTACCACCTATTCCGGGGTATCCTCCGAAGATATCGAACAAAACATAACCAGGCCCTTAGAGCAGTGGATATCCGCCGTTTCCAAGGTGAACAATATCACGTCCGTTTCACAAGAAGGTGTGTCCATTATTATGGTTGAATTCGAATCGGATACCAACCTCGATTTTGCCGCTCAGGATGTGCGGGACCAGATCGGATTTTTAGAAAATTACCTGCCTGAAGGCGCTAAAAAACCCCTGGTTTTTAAATTTAATTTTGCCGATTTCCCGATAATGATGATGGGTATCACCGGTAGCAAAAGAGACCTGAAGAAATTGAAAGATTATATCGACAATGAAGTGGCCACCCGTTTAGAAAGGCTGGAAGGTGTGGCATCGGCTATCGTCTTCTCCCCGGAATTTTCTGAAATTCTGGTCAATGTGGACAAGGGAAAATTGGAATCCCGCGGTTTATCAATCGTGCAGGTGGAGATGGCTATCCAGGCATCTAACATCAACTTACCCTCGGGTTTTCTCGATGTCAATCACAAGGAATATTTAATCCGTACTATCGGTGAGTTCGCGGAAGTCGATGAGATTAAGGACATCGTCGTGGGTCTCGGTAAACGTGGGGAACCGATATTCCTGAAGGATATCGCTGTTGTTAAAGAGACCTCCAAAGATGTAAGGAACAAAGTCCGGATAGATGGCAGTAAAGGCATCATGATGATGATTACAAAGAGCTCCGGTTCCAACGTGGTGTTAGTAGCGCGTGCTGTCAAAGAAACTCTTGAACGGATTAAGCCTACACTCGATGAGGATTTGAAGTTCAGCATGGCCTGGGATATGTCGCGGTTCATCGAGATTATGGCGACTAAGAGCGCCAAAAACATCATCATTGGGGGTTTACTGGCCATGCTGCTGATCTTTTTCTTCCTAAGGAACCTGCGTCCCACCCTGGCCATTGGTTTTGCTATACCACTCTCGGTAATTGCCACCTTTATCGCTTTATACCTGGCAGGATATACATTGAACCTGATTACCCTGGCAGGCCTCGCCTTGGGGGTCGGTATGCTGGTGGATAATTCCATCGTGGTCATCGAAAATATATTCAGGCACTTAGAAGAGGGAAAACCGGCGGTAGAAGCGGCCAGTGTGGGAACCAACGAGGTGGGTATGGCCATTATCGCTTCTACCTTAACCACCATTGCGGTGTTTTTCCCCATGGTATTTGCCTCCGGTGTATCCGGTCAATTGTCGCGCGGCCTTGCCCTGACTGTTACCTTTGCCCTGCTCGCCTCCCTTTTTATCTCCTTAACCATCATCCCCATGCTGGCGTCCTGGTTTTTTAAGATAAAGAAAAGTGAGAAAAAAACGAACAAAAAAAAGGTCAGTTTAGGACAGGATAAATTTATTCGCCTGCGCAACCTATACGAGAAATATCTGAACATTTCGCTCAGGAGAAGAAAACTTGTATTAATCACTGTTATTTTGCTTTTTATTGCTTCTATTGTCATTACTTTTTTTATCGGAGCCGAATTTATGCCCGAATCAGACCGAAGCATGATATTCCTTAAATTGAGGATGCCGGTGGGTACCAACTTAGAAGAGAGCGATCGAATCATTCGATATATAGAAGAGCAAGCTTTAAAAGATGAAAATGTTCTCTGTACCATGGTAAATGTAGGCTTAAGCGAACAAAACGCCCAGGATTCGGCCTCCGGTTTCAACCCGGCTGGGTCCTATGAAGCCACAATGATGGCTTACCTGACCACCAGCAGTAAACGTAACATTTCCGACAAGGAAGTTTTAGAGCAGTGGCGGCAGTACTTTCCCGAGCTTGAAACCGGAAAGATAGAATTTGTAGATATTGCCTCCAGTATGGGAATGGGAAGCAGCGTGAGCCCTATTGAAATCAGTTTTTTTGGCCGGGACCTACAGCAATTGGAAAGCATTGCCAACCGGGTGAAGGAGGCGATTTCGGGAATTGAGGGCATCCGTGACGCAGCCATCAGCTTGCAAAAAAAGAAACCGGAAATCCAGCTCCACATCCGGAAGGAGGAAGCGTCTAAATTGGGGCTCACTCCCTACGATATTTCCCACCAGGTACAAACTTACACCATCGGAACCGTGGTTTCCCGGCTCATGCTGGAAGGTGAAGAGAGAGATATCCGGGTACGCCTCAAGAAGGAAGACCGCGACACCTTAGAAGCGTTGAAAAAATTGCCCATCATAACTCCCATGGGCACCAAGACCTATCTTTCACAGGTGGTGGACTTCGAACACTCATTCGGGGCGGTAAAAATAGACCGGGAGAACCAGGTCAGGAAAGTAAGTGTTACCGCCAACTATGTAGACCGGGATCTCAGTGCCATTGTAACCGAAATCTTAGAAAAATCGGCACCCATTACATCCAATTTACCGGAAGGATATTTCTTTGAGATGGGCGGCCAGTATAAGGAGATGATCGAATCTTTCCAGACCATGCTGTTAGCTCTTATACTTTCACTAATCTTAGTGTATGCTGTCATGGCCTCCCAGTTCGAAAATCTGAAATTCCCCTTTATTATCATGTTCACCATTCCCCTGGCCTTTATCGGGGTTGCGTTGTTACTGTCCATAACAGGAAAAAATATCAGCTTAGTCACCTTTATGGGATTTATCATGTTAGGTGGCATCGTGGTCAATAACGGTATTGTTATGGTGGATTACATCAATCAATTAATCAGGGGCGGAAAAGATAAATATGAAGCGGTTGTTAAAGGTGCCGTTACCCGGATGAGACCCATAATAATTACCGCTTTATCCACCATGATGGGCATGCTTCCCATGGCGATCTCCACTTCCGAAGGATCGGAGATGCGGTCTCCCATGGCCATTGCATTGATCGGCGGCCTTTTTGCCTCCACCTTCCTCACTCTTTTCATCGTACCCATCCTATACACCTATTTTTCAAAGATAAAAGTAAAAAAATAGAACACCGGCAATAGTTTTCTTAGGGGATCATAAAAAAATTTTGCGGAGTTTTTTATAAAAAGCGACTCCCCGAAGGGCCGCCGTAGGCAAGATCAAATGGAAATTAAAGAACTTTCATTCAGAGTAGAAATATTTTAAAAATCATGTTAAACTACACTTTCGTTTCTCAGGAGAATAACAAATGAAAATAAAAGAATTAAGCTTTAAAAATAAGGCGAATCCCTGGGAATTGGAAAAGACGGAATTTTCGGATTTAACGCTCTTAGTAGGAGCTTCCGGTGTAGGGAAAACCCGGATATTAAATTCAATCATGGAATTGGTAAAAATCAGCAATGGTTCTGTTTATAACGGAGTTGAGTGGGATTTTTCTTTCACCGGGAATAATGATGAAAATTATCAATGGATAGGTGAATTTGAGAGTAGAAAAGAAATGCGCCGGCACGAATTCGCTGAAAAAGATTTGAACGGCAGCGGAACATCCAAACAAATCCCCAGGTTGTTGATGGAGAAGTTGTACGTAGAAGACCGGTTGGTTTTTGAAAGGGAAGAAAGTACCGTTAAATATGAAAAAAAAGAGACCCCTAAAATTTCTCCTTATAAAAGCGTACTCAATATTTTTACGACTGAAAGCGGGATATTGACGGTAAAAGAAGAACTTTATAAAATTATATCTCTTGATTACAGGCATGAGCAGAGAACTGAGATTACTAAAAATTTTTGGAACGAAGCCCAGATATTCATGGGCATGGTTGAATTATCAGAAATTGACCAATCTTCATGGTATAACGATCAGTTATTATTTAAAAATAAGTCTAAAGAGGATAAACTCGCACTCCGGTATATTATGGAAAGAACTGATGGTTTGATAGCCAAACTATTTCTTATTTCCGAATTCTTTAAAGATATCTTCAATGAAATCGCCGAAGATTTTAAAGATGTTTTTCCACAGGTAAGGGAAATCCGGTTTGAATTATTAAAAGAGAAAGAAATTTATGAACTCCAGGTAAAAGAACGAGGAACCGGCTGGATAGCCATGAGTGATATTTCTGAGGGCATGTTTAAAACATTACTGCACCTGACTGCAATAAAACTGATGTCATCAGGTTTCGTCATCCTGATCGACGAATTTGAGAACAGCCTGGGAGTCAACTGCATCGATGTGGTTGCCGATGGCCTGGTCAGTCCCTATCGCAATTCCCAGTATATTATTACCAGCCACCATCCCTATGTAATCAATAACATCGACATGAAATATTGGAAAATAGTGGTTCGAAAAGGCACAACGGTTTCCACCAGAACCTATGAGCAATTAAAATTAGGTAAATCGAAGCATGAAGCCTTTAAACAATTATTGAACACCGATGAATTCGCAGAAGGAATTACCTGAAAAACTAAATATTTATTTCCTGGTAGAGGGAAAAACCGAGAAAAAAATTTATCCAAAATGGATTACTCATTTGATGCCGGAAATGAATCCTGTCAAGTTCTATGATGAAGTCGATAACCATAACTATTATCTCTTTAATTCCGGGGGGTACCCGAATATATAGTTTTTTTACTTTTTGTGGATCGATTCGTCGAATCATAAATTAAATAATCGCACTGATAGAAATAAATTAGAGAGAAATCCTGCACCCCTACACATCGTCGAAGGGAACACCCGGCTTGTCTTGATCGCTTAAATCACGCGCCAGCCTGAAACCGATATAGGAATCTTTCGTATGATGCGAATAATATCGCCTTGAAGAGATCCGCAAAAAATAGTCTGTCCTGGACCAGTCGCCGCCCCGGACCACTTTACCTTTGCCGAACTTCGGCCCTTTCGGGTTGAATATGGGAGATTTGTTGTAATAATTTCTCCGGTACCAGTCGGAGCACCATTCGTAAACATTGCCCAACATATCATAGAGTCCCCACTTGTTAGGTTTTTTCCGTCCCACTTCATGGGCGTACATCTCACCTTTTTTAAACGCATTATCGTAATACCAGGCATATTTATGCAGGTTCAGCTTTAACGAACCGTGGAAAAATTTGGAGGTAGAACCGGCCCGGCAGGCGTACTCCCATTC